>JAHDBB010000076.1:3947-16518 GCA_020630635.1 Chitinophagales bacterium | reverse complement strand
CGACTATCGACTATCGACTATCGACTATCGACTATCGACTATCGACTATCGACTGATACTTCTCCACCATCTCATCCAATGCCTTATCCAACGCACCTTTTTTCCATTTAGTTTCAATATTCTTCGTTTTGAACAATTCTGCAAAAAGCTGGTCTTGAATTTTAGAACGTCTCAAGGCTTCCGAATACCGTACTTCATCCGTAAAGGTAACTAATGAATAAGTCGGTGTAAAAACGTCTGGATATTTTTGTTGTAAGTGTTTTTCAATCTTCTTTCTCAATAAAAAAGAATCATCTGCCACATTATCTCGCATCTCAATAAAGTTCTTTAAAGCAAAATCAGCGATAGCATCGGCATCGGGTTGACGGAGTTCCTCATATTGTTCACACAATTTTGCCCAATCGACTTTATCTCCATCCATATTTTCACCCAATAGATGGTTAAAAACTCGGCAATCTTCAAAACCACTATTCATTCCTTGACCATAGAAGGGGACAATGGCATGAGAAGCATCCCCAATCAAAATGAACTGGTCGTTATACGTCCAAGGAGCGCATCGGACTGTTACCAAAGCATCGGTTGGGTTTTCAAAAAAGTCTTCTACCAAAGTCGGCATCAAAGGCAAAGCATCAGGAAATTCTTGTTCAAAGAAAGCACGAACAGCTTCTGGTGTTTTCAACTTTTCAAAGGAAGTGTCACCTTCAAAAGCCAAGAAGAGGGTACAAGTAAAACTGCCATCTAAATTGGGCAAAGCAATCAGCATAAAACTTCTTCGAGGCCAAATATGTAAAGCATTTTTCTCAATCTGCCAACTTCCTTTTTTTCCTGCTGGAATGGTGAGTTCCTTATAGCCATGTTTCAAGTAAGATTGTTGATAGTTGAAACGCTTATTCATTTGTAACGCTAAACGGACTCTAGAAAAAGCCCCATCTGCCCCAAATACAATATCGGGTTTTACCTTAAACACTTTGCGATCCTTTACATTGGAAAAGTATAAAATACCTCTCCGAACATCTATATCCTCACACTTACTATTGTAATAATAATCCACATTGGGAAGGCTCATAGATAGTGCGTCTAAGGCATTATTCAAACCTTCACGGGATACAGAATAGATGGCTTCACCTTCCTTCCCATAGGGTTGAAAATCTACTGTTCCATCTGCTTGATGAATTACCCGTCCTTTCATGGGTATGGCCAACTCTTGAATCTCATCGGCGATACCGACTTCTTCTAATGCTCGCCATCCTCGATTGCTCAATGCTAAATTGATAGAACGTCCTCCAACTGCCTTCATTTTTCTAGTATCTGGACGACGTTCATACACATTGACATCAAAGCCCTTTTGCGCCATATATATCGAAAGCAATGATCCCACCAAGCCACCGCCCACAACTGCAATTTTTGTCATATTCAAAAACTTGTTTTAGTTGCGTAAAGATACATTAAATAACTGTTTTATCCATTAGAATAAGTGAGATTTAGAGGCTACTCGTCTAAAGTTGCAATTACCTTATTGCCAATTTCCAAAAGGGTAAGTCGTTTCAATCGGATTGCTATGCAGATAGTGAGCCAGCAATCCGATTGATAAAGAGAAAGGAGTCCATTAATATAAATCAATCGGATTGCCTCTTCTTTTCTTGGGTAGCAATCCGATTGAAGCAATATATCTTTTCTTTGATTGTAAATAGGGGAATAATGGTGGCAATATTAAACAGATAGCCGATTTAGAGAGGAAAGTCAATATGCTTAACAAAATGGTTTCAGGAATGTGGATATGTTAAATTTTTTGCTTTGTTACTTTATTTATAGAAAAAAACCTATTTTTGTGGTCATCCATAACTTATGAGAGAAAATTATTCCTACCTTGTATATTATTTTCTCCTATTTTTAATTTTTTGTCACTAAAATATATAGTAGCCGACATAAACACTTACACTTAATCTATTATTATTGTAAATAGGTCTTTTGAGCATGTTTTGTTCAAAGAAATGCTTTTTCTTTGTAATTTTGAAACTTTGCCAGAAGCAATAGAAGTGTATTATGTTTAAAAAAGTCTTATTTTTCTTCGGAGTGCTACTGTTGGTGACAGCTACCAGCCAAGCACAACAATTATTTCGCTCTTATAGTAATGAGTTTCTATCATTGGGAGTCGGTGCCAAAGGACTTGCTATGGGTAATGTCCAATCGGCTTCAGTCAATGATGTCACTAGTGCCTATTGGAATCCCGCAGGATTGAATCATGTGGAGGAACTACAGGTGGGCTTGATGCATGCCGAGTGGTTTGCAGGGATTGGTAAGTACGATTATGTGGGTATTGCTACTCCCATAGATGGAGGTAACAAAACCGTCGGATTGTCTGTTATTCGTTTTGGGGTAGATGATATTCCCAATACCTTGAATATAGTCGATGGAGATGGGAATATTGATTATGACCAAATTACTACCTTTTCGGCTGCCGATTATGGTATTTTGTTGAGTTATGCTCAAGAATGGCGTGATTTTCGATTAGGCGGTAATGTCAAAATTGTTCATAGAAAGGTCGGCAGTTTTGCCAATGCTTGGGGATTTGGTATCGACTTGGGTGGACAGTACGATCTTAATGAAAATTTGACCCTTTCGGTGACAGCTAAGGATATTACTACCACTGTTAATGCTTGGTCTTTTAATTTTACAGAGGAAGAAAAGCAGATGTTGGCACTTACGGATAATGTGATCCCTACTAATTCAACAGAATTGACGGGGCAGCGTTTGGTGTTGGGAGCGGCTTATAAGATGAACTTGACCGAGCAGTTTAGTTTACTTTCAGAACTTAACTTAGATCTTACCTTTGATGAACGTAATACCTTATTACATACTTCTTTTTTGAGCCTTGATCCACACTTGGGTATCGAAGCAGGTTACAACGAATTGGTTTTTCTGCGATTGGGCGTTAATAATATTCAACGATTTTTGAAGGATGAAGACCCTAGTGAGACCACTCTTGCTTTACAACCTAATGTGGGCTTGGGATTGGTTTTGGGTAAAATCCATATAGATTATGCACTAACGGGTTTCAGTAATATTTCGCAGGGAATTTATTCGCATATCTTTTCTGTGAGGTTGAATTTGAAGTCGGGAAGACGGGCGTATTAGTGACTGGTGACAAGTGGCGAGTGGCGAGTGATTTTTGTTACTAATATCTGAATGCTTTAGTTTGTAAGGAGTTGTGACCATCACCAACTAGCCCCGATAGTAGCGGTATAAATGCAATGCGTTGGCTGCCTAAAACGTTGGCGCATTTATAATAGCGGATAGCGGGACTTTCCATTGCGATGAAAGAGGAACCTTTCGCTCCAAAAAAAATAAAAACTAACAATAGGATTGAATTTTTTATTCACCATTGAAAAGCCAAAAAAACAATCATGAGATACATATTATTTTTTATTTCTGCATTTTTAGGGCTGTGTTTTTCCATTCAAACATTTGCCCAAGAGTATGCGAATGAGTGGATTGATTATAGTAAAACGTATTATCGTTTTAAAGTAACAGAAGATAAATTGCATCGTATTCCGTATTCGACTTTGGTGGCAGAAGGATTGCCCACAACGGGAGTCGGTGCGTATAAAATCTATCATAAAGGAGCAGAAATTCCTTTGTATACCTCTGCCTTGAATAATATGCAAGATGGAGATTATATAGAGTTTTATGCTCAAAAAAATGATGGAACATATGACTCACAATTATTTATCAATGATGATTGGCAGGTGACGACTTTGAGTAGCTTGTTTACAGATGAAGCCGCTTATTATTTGGTCTTTGATGATAGTAGCCCTAGCCTTCGTTATGGTAATGTCTCCAATGATATTCAAAATGTGCCGCCTAAAGAACAGTACTTTATTCATACAGAGCATTTATTGACCGATGAAGCCTTTTTTGATGGAGAACCTGATACTCGTACTTTAGCAGGAGTCAATAGTTATCTTTCGCATTTTAATAATGGAGAAGGATTTGTTAGTTCTTTGATTACACCTGATGAAGTAAAAGATTTTGATGTTGACACCAAAGGGGTTTATAATGACCCGAATCAAGTGGCAACAGTCGATATGAAATTGTTGGGACGTTCTAATAACTTGTATGTGGCTAGTGGAGATCATCATGTGAAGGTATATGCAAATGGCTCGGAAGTGTTGGATCGAAATTATGAAGGATATGAAACGCAAGTAGCCAGTTTTGAAGTGGATTTAAGTTTGTTGAGTGATGAAACCATTATCAGTGTAGAAAGTGTCGGAGATGTTTATCATGAAAATCAACCCAATTATGAGGATAAAAACTCGGTGGGGTATATCTCTATTTCTTATCCGCACTCTTATGATATGCACGAAGAAAAAGCTTTTAAAATCAAGATATTTAATGATGAAACTCGTTATTTAGAATTAGAAAACTTTGGTGGAGGCTTATTTCCTGTATTGTATGATTTAACCCATCAACGTCGTTTGATTCCGATTGATGAAGGAGGCGTTTATAAAGTAAGAATCCCGCCTGTAAATGATGGTAGTTTTCAAAGTGAATTATACATTTCTAATACCAGTTCGCCTGAAGCCATTACGACGATCAGTGACTTGACACCTCGTCAGTTTACTGATTTTAGTAATCCAGCTTTTGCTGCGGATTATATTATCTTAACACATCCTTCTTTGGAAGTCAGCTTTGAAGGAGAAAATCAAGTACAACGTTATAAAAATTATCGTAGTTCGACAGAAGGTGGAGGATATACGCCCATCATTGTGGATATTACGGAGATGTACGATCAATTTTCTTACGGGATTGAGCAACATCCACAAGCCTTTAGGAACTTCTCTAACTTCTTAGTAGATTTATATAGTAATGGCGTTTGGTCTATTGAGCCTACTTACCTTTTCTTACTGGGAAAATCTATTGGTTATCGTTATTGTACGCCTAGTAGTACCGTCTTTGAGAAGAATTTAGTGCCAACTTATGGAATGAATGGTTCTGATATTTTATTAACTTCTCGTTCCATTTATTCTTATCAAAACCAGATGGCAACAGGTCGGGTAAGTGCCAAGAATCCTGAGGAAATCCAAGAATATCTAGATAAAGTGCAGGAGTACGAAGCCATTATTAATGCCGATCAACCTTGTACTTTAGAAGATCGTTTGTGGCTAAAAGATATTTTACAAGTAGCGGCTGGATTTAATGCGTCAGAGGAAAGTGAGTTTAGAGGATATTTGGAAAACTATGAAGATATAGTCCAAGATGTTCATTTTGGAGCCAATGTGGTCGCTACCGTATCAAGTGGTTCACAACAAGTACAAACTGCACCTGTCGAAGAGTATATCAATGCAGGTCTTAGCATGATTACTTTTGTAGGACACTCCAATGGAACCTTTTGGCAATATGGATTGGATGAACCACAAGCGTATGACAATGAGGGACGCTATCCATTTATTTTATCTAGCTCATGTTTTGTTGGAGATATACACAAACCTTTTCCTGCCAGTGAAAGTGACATCATTATGGCGGAGCGTTTTACATTGGCTCCCGATAGAGGAGGTATTGGCTTTTTAGCTTCTGTCAAGTTTGGTTTTCCTGCTTTCCTTGACCAATACACGCACAAGCTTTGCGAACTATTTTCAGAAGAATATTACGGAGAACCTGTTAGTTTGGCGATTCAAAAAACAATTGAAGCGATTTATACCGATGAAGAAATAGGAACGATTATTACTTGCCAGGAATTTACCTTGAGTGCTGATCCTGCGGTGACCCTTTATCATTTTGATAAACCAGAATACCATGTCGAAAACTCTTCTGTTTCTTTTGATCCGCCCATCATTTCGGCAAGTTTAGATTCGATTACCATTAATGTCAATGTGATGAATCTTGGAAAAGCCGTACATGATACGATGAAAATTACGGTTAAACAATATTTTCCTGATGGTTCAGAAGGCAATGTAACGGATCATTTTGTCCCTAGTCCAGCTTATGAAGAAAACTATGCATTGAGAATCCCCATTAAAAATATTGAGAATATTGAGCCGATTGGTAACAATACTTTTGAAGTAATTATAGATGAAAATAACGAGATAGAGGAAGATTGTAATGACAACAATGGAGTCATCAAAGATCAATTGATTGTACCTACAACTGCCATTCCTATTGAGCCATGTGATTTTGCGATTATTGACAATGAAGGTATCGAAGGTTTAGTACTTCGGGCTTCGACTCCTGTATTAATTTCGGATTCGACAACCTACAAGTTTGAAATTGATACAACAATGAATTTCGATAGTCCTTTGATGCGTTCAGAGGAAGTTATCAGCGAAGGTGGAGTGATTGAATGGCAACCGCCTTATTCGTTCTATCTCAATAAAGTCGTTTATTATTGGCGAGTAGCCATCAAGTCTGATACTGGTGATGATACTTGGCAATCTTCTTCATTTATTTTTATAAATGGTGCAGAAGGTGGCGGTTGGAATCAATCTCACTATTTCCAATTTGCTCAAAATAATTATCAACAAGGTTATCTAAATGATTCGACTAGGCAATACGAATATGATGATATTTATAGTTTGCTTTCCTGTCAAAATAGATACACAGGCGGTGATTTTTCTGATGGTAATTTTATCTCATTTGCGCTCAATGAAGTCACTTTAGCGGCCAATTCTTGTCTCAATAGCAATAACAGTTGTTCGGGAGGACTTTGTTTAGCGGTATTTAATCCTGCAACACTTACGCCTTGGGAAAGTTATCAAGAAAATGATGAAGTATCGGATCTTTGTAACAAATTAGGTCCTTATGGCAATATCCATTGTTCCGAATCAACTCTTCCTGTTTTTCAATTTACAACTGCGACCGAAGAAGATGTCAATACATTGGTTGAGTTTATGGACATTATTCCAAATGGTTATTATGTACTGGCTTATAGTGTCAATGACCATCTACTCAAAGACGGTTATATTCCCGAAGTATTAGCCCCTGTTCATGACTTTTTTAATGGAATGGGATTACCAGAAGTCGCCAATGTAGATAATGGTATTCCTTTTATTGCATTTGGTAAAAAGGGGATTCCTTATTATGAAGATAGTGAATTTGAAAAAGCGGCTTCTCAAACGACACTCATTTCAATAGAACTTAACGTCGCTAGTAAAAAAGATGAAGGTAGTTATGTTACTCGAAAGGTAGGTCCTGCCAAAGAATGGAATTTTATGCAATGGAATTATGAATCTATAGATGATCCTTCTTTTGATTTTGATAAAATGTCCGTAGATGTTTACAAAATAGATAAAAATAACAATTCTTCTTTTGCATTCAATACAGCAAATGAAACCCAACTCAATATTGATATTGATGCGGAAGAATATCCTTACTTAGTTTTGGAGGCAGTCACCAAAGATAGTGTCAATCTTACGCCACCTCAATTGGATTTTTGGAGGGTTTATTATGAGCGTTATCCCGAAGCGTCTTTCAATCAAAATCAGTTTTACAGTTTTGAAAGTGATACTTTGATAGAGGGAGAATTTGGTAATTTTACAATGGCTGCAACCAATGTATCGCCTGTCGATATGGATAGCGTATTGGTTCATTTTATTACGATTGACAGCGACAACACAGAAGATACTGTAGCAGTTTATTATCCTCCGTTACCAGCCAATAGTTTTCAAAATATTAGCTATGATTTTCCAACGACAGGTTTAAGTGGCGATTGCTTTTTTAGGGTTTTATTAAATCCAGCCAATGACCAGCCAGAGAAGATCGATTTTAACAATCAAGTCGTTATTCCATTTTATGTATTGAGTGATCGCATCAATCCATTTATGGACGTAACTTTTGATGGCGAACATATTATGGATGGCGACTTAGTTTCTGCCAAACCAGAAATTACCATTCGGGTCAAAGACGAAAGTATTTATTTGCCATTAGATAAAAACTCCGCAGAAGTTTATTTGATTTATCCCGATTTGACAGAAGAACAAATTGATCTAAATGCAGATGATGTTACCTATATGGTACCGACCGTAGAAGATGCTGCGGATGGAGAAAATATAGCTGAAATCACGTTTACACCAGAGTTTTTACAAGATGGAACCCACAAGCTCAAGGTTTTGAGTTATGACAAGACAGGCAATATTTCGGGATATAATGAGTATGTGGTCAGTTTTGAGGTTTTACAAAAAGCGATGATTTCCAATGTTGTCAATTATCCCAATCCATTTACGACATCGACTCGTTTCATTTTTACATTGACGGGTTCAGAAGTTCCTGAAAATCTCAAAATTCAAATTATGAATGTTTCGGGTAAGGTCGTCAAAGAGATTACCAGAGAAGAATTGGGTGATTTGCGAGTGGGTAAAAATATCACGGAATATGCTTGGGACGGTTTCGATACATACGGCAATGAATTAGCCAATGGTGTTTACTTCTACCGAGTCGTCGCCAATCTCAACAATGAGTCTTTAGATTTATTCACCAATACCGAAGGCAAATACAATATGTCTTCTACCCAAAAATTAGACGATACTTTTAGCAAAAAAGGCATTGGTAAAATGTACAAATTGCGCTAAAATACTGATAGAAATAGAAAAAAATGAAATCGGATTGTTGATATAATTATCGGCAATCCGATTTTTTATATCTATCATTTTGATTCTTTTTAGGAGCGAACGTTTGAGTGCTTCGTCGTATAGGGAAGTCCTGCTATCCGTTATTATGAATGCAGCCAAGTTTTAGGAAGCCAACGCTTCAGCATTTATACCACTACTATCAGGGCTAGTTGGTTATGGTAAAGAACGTTTTACAAACAGAACCTTTTTAGAATTTAAAAATTAGAATTTAATTCATTCGGGGCTAGTTGGGCAAGGACCGTATTTCTTAGCACCAGAACTATGGCACAAAACGTACTGCAATTTGACAAATTTCACGCAAGTGATAAACCAAAAGTTGTCAAATTCACACGAGATGCCACCTATTCTTTAAAAGTTGAGACCATTCAAACTAGCCCCGATAGCAGTGGTATTGCTGCTCGAAGCCAAGCGGAGATACAAGGCACTTTCAAAGTGCCTTGTATCTCAATCAAGCCGCAGCAATAAGAACGAATAGCGGGACTTGCCTTAACGATGAAATACTGTCCTTTCGCTCCAAAAAGAAAAAAATCATTTTTTTTGGAACTAGAAGAAAAGTCTTGTTGTTTATAAGCGTGATAGGAAAGAGAAAACAACTCTCAAAAGCCATTTTTTCATAAAATTAGTATCAATGTTAGTGAACATATTTTCAATCAATCATTCAGAATCTTATTTGTTAAATTCTAAAACCATGAAAATATGTCCATCATTGTCACCCAACTTTCTTACCAATTACCACAAGGTCAATGGCTTTTAAAAGACCTTCATTTTACCCTTGCTTCTCAAAAAATTGGCTTAGTCGGAGCCAATGGAATCGGTAAATCTACTTTCTTAAAGCTTTTAAACCAAGAATTAAAGCCGACGGAAGGTAAGGTTGCCACCACACAAACCATTGCCAAGCTACCTCAAGATTTTTTATCGTTTCAAGATCAATCTGTTGCTCAAGTATTAGGCATTGCCGAACAACTTCAAGCCTTTCACCAAATTCTGAAGGGAGAAGGAACCCTCAAAGATTATGAAATCTTGAATGATGCATGGGATATTGAGGAAAAAGTCCAAAACCTATTGAGCCAAACCCAATTATCCCACATTGATGTCCACCGTGCATTTAGTAGTTTGAGTGGAGGCGAAAAGTCCCGATTATTATTTGCCGTTTTATTATGGCAACAAGTCGATTTTCTGTTATTAGACGAACCCACCAATCATTTAGACCAAGAAAGCCGAGAACGTTTTTATAAATTAATTGAGCAATCTAATAAAGGAATGTTGGTAGTCAGTCATGATCGTGCCTTGTTGCGAAAGATGGATGAAATTATTGAACTATCTCCATTGGGAATCCAAAGCTATGGCGGAAACTATGACTTTTATAAAGAGCAAAAATCCATTGAACAAGTCGCCAAAGAACAAAGCCTTCACGCTGCACAGATAGAATTGAAAAGAAAACAACGACAGCAACAAAAGACAAAAGAAAAGCAGGAAAAAAGAGCGACAAGAGGCAAAAAACATGGCATCAAATCCAATATGGAAAAAGATGTGATGAACTACTTTCAAAATCGCTCTGAAAAATCCGCTACCAAGTCCAGTAAGCTCCACGAAAAACAATTGGGACATGCCACTCAAAAACTCCAAGAAGCCCAATCTCAAGTTTTATCCAATCATCAAATCATTATAGATTTAGCTCCAAGTTCTTTACCCAAAAGTAAACGCATCATTCAATTAAAAGATGTAAATGTAGCATTTCAACCCGACCAAAAATTATGGGAAAATCCTCTCGATTTTGAGATAGTTGGTCCTGAAAGAGTAGCATTGGTCGGAACCAATGGAAGCGGTAAAACGACTCTTTTAAAAATATTGTTAGAAACCATCAAACCGACAGAAGGCAAAGTCTATAGAGGTGTCAAAAATATTGGTTTTATTGACCAACATTTAGAGCTGATTGATTATGATTTGACCGTATTGGAAAATGTGCAAAAGTATGCTTTGTCAGGTATGGAAGAACATACTATACGCATTCGTTTGGGACGTTTCCTTTTTGATGGAGAGAAAATATTTAAAAAGGCAAGTGTATTGAGTGGGGGAGAGCGGATGCGATTGGGTTTAGCATGCTTATTAGCGACTAATAATGCCCCTGATTTGCTGATATTGGATGAACCCACCAATCATATGGATTTCCAAAGTTTAGCAATTATAACCAGTGCTTTACAGCAATTTAAAGGAGCCATTTTAGTCGTTTCTCATGACCAAGATTTCTTAAAAACTATCGGCATTGAACGGTATTTTAATCTGACCAAACTCAAGTGAAAAGTCCAAAAGAAAACAACCTTATTCACTTTCAACATGCTTCTGATTGATACGAACAATATCTTTTGTCCATTTGATCTTTTGAGTAAATGACATAGAACGAATCGGACAATTTTGTTTGTTACAAAGACTGCAACAATTGGGTAAACAAGGATCGGTATGAATAAACATTTCAATATTGGGAGCGACTTTTTGTTGCATCAGCCTTTCCACATTTTCGACCTCTTGATGTGATTCTTCTAAACTAAAATAACTGGGTAGCGTTAGATGAAGGTCTAAATGAAGGTCTGCGCCAAATCGAATAATACGGAGATTATGAACATCTATCCAGTTCTCTTTTCGGTTATTTTCTAATACCTCAACGACTTCTTCCAAAAGAGATTCGTCCACTTCATCCATAATACCACTCAAAGAGTTTCGTATTAATTGAATGCCCATATAAGCAATATATGCTCCAAATCCAATCGCTAAAATATTGTCCAGCCATTTGAGGTCAAAAAAGTAAACAAGCCCCAATCCAATGACTAAACCAACAGTCGTGATTGCATCAGAAAGAAGATGTTTGGCACTAGAAATCAAGGTCGCTGACCCGCTTTTTTTACCTTGTTTTTGAAGTATCTGTCCTAAGATGAAATTGATAAAACCTGTCAAAGCAATCAGACCAATTCCCCAATCTATTTGAGTGAGTTCTATGGGATTAAAGAAATTATAAATCGACTTGAGAATAATCCCTCCTCCTGCTAAAATAATGAGTAATCCCTCGACACTTGCATAAACAAATTCGATTTTTCCATGACCATAAGGATGATTTTCGTCTTTGGGTTGTGCTGCAATATAAAGGCTTCCTAAACCCAATATGGCCATGATGACATTGACAATGGATTCGAATGCATCCGATAAGATGGTATTGGAGTGTGTTAAGCCATAAGCCCCTACTTTGATGACCAGCAGTAGGATGGCTATGAAAATGACGAGGTATTGTAGACGGATATTGGGTGAATTCATAAAAGCTAGATGACAGGATAAAAATATCATCTTCTCCTTTTACGAGAAATACCTATGATTAGGTAATTTTTGGAGGATTTTTAAGAATCTTTTTCGTTTTTCATTTGTTTCTTGATTTTCCGGACAAGATAGGTAGAGACATCTAAAGATTCAGCAATTTGTTTGTCTGTTAAGATACCTAAATCTAAGAGGTTTTTGATGCCATTTTCTTGTCGTTTTTTGGCTTCTATTTCAAGTTTTTGTTGTATTTTTTTAGCACGTTTTTCAGCTTCCTCTCTCCCTTCTTTAAGCCCCAAATTATAGAGACCGTCTTTTTTGATGTCATAGTGTATAGGCATATTGGCGATGATTTAAGAATCCTTTTCGTTTTTCATTTGTTTTTTGATTTTACGAACGAGGTAGGTGGAGACATCTAAGGATTCGGCTATTTGTTTATCGGTTAAGATGTCTAAATTTAGAAGGTTTTTGATACCTTTTTCTCTTTGTTCTTTGGCTTTTTCTCTTTGTTCTTTGGCTTTTTCTCTTTGTTCTTTAGCTTTTTCTCTTTGTTCTTTGGCTTCTTTTACAAGTTTTTCTTGTACTTTTTTAGCTTGTTTTTCAGCTTCTTCTCGTCCTTCTTTGAGTCCCATATTATAGAGACCATCTTT
>JAHDBB010000076.1:0-3847 GCA_020630635.1 Chitinophagales bacterium | reverse complement strand
GTTTTTCAGCTTCTTCTCGTCCTTCTTTGAGTCCCATATTATAGAGACCATCTTTTTTGATGTCATAGTGTATAGGCATGTCAGCGATGATTTTAGTTGTTTTGACTTCTAATTTACGTAATCTAGAGAAAAGAATCAATTGATTCAAATATTTTTTTAGATCATTTGGACCATCACTTATCTTTTTGAGTTGATAAACGATGGCTTTTAAAATCCTTTCTGTATCTTCTTCATTAAAATTACTTAGGATCGCTACTAAAACTTCTTCAGGAATTTGAGAACTCAATAAGGATTCAGTATCCAATTGATTGAGTGCAATAAGATCATAACCTGTAAAAATCTCGTTATTTTTCAAATAAGTTTTAGCTCTGGTTTTGGGTTGGCCCAAGTAGATAACAATATGTTTGATAGGTATTTTATGATGCTTAAACACAATGCCATGATATTCAGACATTCGATACAGCATCTTTTTGCTCAATTGGGTTTGAAATTCAATGTGTAGCAAAAATATTTCATTATTTTGAGTGGTAACTTGGTATAAAAAATCTGTTTCTCTTTCAATCGTCACTTGATATTTTTCCTGTACAATATGAAAGGATTTTATCTCAATGCCCAACTCTCGTTTGATTAAAGGAATAAAGATAGGTTCAATATTCTCCTTGAATATTTTGTCATAGATATTGCCTTCTTTCTTCTTGTTTGTTTTTTGTTTCTTCGTCATCGCATTTATAAAGTTCTTACATCTATACAATGCAATTTTATCAAAATGCAAGCGACTTATTTTGATGCAAGGTAAACTCCAAACAAAATCAACAACAATCCAACTATATGATAAACTCCAATAACTTCTCCATCCAACCAACCCCAAAAGACTGCAACCAAAGGAATCAAATAAGTAACATTAGACGCAAAAAGTGCATTGGTTCGTTGAGTGAGTTTAAAAAAAATGACATTGGCAAAAGCCGTTCCTAAAATGGCTAAAATAGCGAGATAGATAAAGGCTTGTACACCTCCATCAACATACAAGAGTTTTTCACTAAAGTCGGAGGTCAAAAGCAAGGGAATTGTTGCAGGTAAGGCAGACGAAAAGGCGATGGTTGTCAATAAAAGAGAAGGAATATTTTGGCAATAGCGTTTGACGGTATTGACACTTGTCGCATAACAAAGTCCTGCCAATAAAATAAGGAGTGCATAATACAAATTGCTAGCCTCAAAGTTGGCTCCATATAAAATCAAAAACAAAGCTCCAGCTAAACCAACCAATACACCAATAAGTTTATTCCATTTAAAAGCCAGGCCAAAAAATAAAACGCCCAAAATAAATGTATTCAAAGGGACTAAGGTATTCAAAATTCCCGACAAAGCACTACTCACTTGAGTTTGAGCTAAGGCAAATAAAAAAGCTGGAATCATACTGCCAATCCATCCTATCACCAAAATTGGTAAGAAGTCTTTTCGTTGAAGTTTCTTTAATTGATGAAGAACAAATGGAGCTAAAACCAAAGCGGCTAAGGTAATACGAATAGCAGCAACTTGCATCGGAGAATAAATGACCAAGCCCTTTTTGATAAGAATAAAGGAACTGCCCCATATAATCGCTAAACCAATGAGGGTAAGCCAATTAATAAGGTTATTAGACGATTTTTGGGTTTCGATAACGATTGCTTTAGTAATTTAAAAGTTTAGTTTTTCTTTTGGGAGCGAAAGGTTCATTGCTTCGTCGCATCAGAAAGTCCTGCTATCCGTTCTTATGCTAAAAGCTTCGCAAACCCTTTTAGCCAATACTGCGTTTAGCATACCACTACTATCAGGGCTAGTTGGTCAAGGACACAACTTCGTAGTAATGAAAAAGTGACGTGAGGGAACGTTTAAAATTTTGATAATCAACTGACTCAATAGATTCATAAAAATCAGAAGAAAAATCGAAACATCCCTTTTTCAAAAACGTCCCTCGTCCCCAAACCAAGAAAAAAACCGAAACGTCCCCTCGTCCCTTTTTCAAAAACGTCCCCTCGTCCCCAAACCAAGAAAAAAGCCACCAGTCACTAAAACCCCGTTTGTTGAGGAATCGTTTCCAATCGCTGAATCTCATTAGTCAACCAAGTTCTAAAATCAAAGTAAGCAAAAGCCCTTCGTTCAAACGGATCATTGGCAAATTCATCCAAAGATGTTTGTAATTCTTTTAGAAGAGATATAAACGCTTCTTGATTCTGGATACTGGTCAATTTCCTTAAAAAGCGTTTAATTAAGTTTTCAAATTGATATTGAGGTTTTCGGCGATACAAGAAAGCATAGGTCTGAATGATCGTATCTTTTAATCCATTAGAATCATTTAACTGATACTGTAAAAGTAGTTTGAGGATTTTGGAAAAACAATAAATATCTTTGTGAATATCCGTTCTTGGATTATCGACAATACGATTGATCCAATCAAGGGAAGCTCTATGTTGTTGGGCTTCGTAGCAGAATTGGAAAGAGTAAAAACAAAGCATGATTTTACCGACCTCATCTACTCTATCACCATATTCATTTAGACCATTTTCGATAGCGTTGATATGTAAAAGCCCTTCCTCAAAATTCTTCTGGTTTCGATGATAATTGATAAGGTGATAATAATACGATTCAAAGAGTTTGAGTTGCAAAGGTTCGGATTTTTTGAACTCCTTATCTTGCATCATCCCTTCTAACTTTTGAAGGTAATTTTTGGTTTCCTCTGTCTTTCTCATCGAACTCGTCATATTCAATAAGTTGTTGACAGCTTGGACATATTCTAAGGGCTGATTTTTGAGAAGGGTCGGGTGACTTTCCAAAAGTTTGACCAACTTGGCGATATAGATATAGCACTTTTCAAAATCTCTTAAAATGAAATAATAAGTCGAGAAAATTTTATACTGGAGCTTTTGGGCAGAATACGTTTGAGCTTGGGCTTCTTCTTTAAGCAAAGGTGAATGAATAATGCCTTCGACTTTTTCCAAGTCTTCTCTTGTCCGAATAATCCCTTCCAAATTGTATTGATAATAAAGACGGGCATCCAATAACCAAAACGCATTGAGATTCAATAATTTTTCAAGAATTGCATTTTCTTCTGCTTGGAGACTTTCGATGTCTTTGAGTTTTTTGCCTGCATAAAAAGATGCATTCATGACCTTTTTCTCCCATCTTAGAATTTCGGGTAAAATGGCAATTCTTTCATAATCCAATGCCATTTTTTTAGCTTTCCGAATACTTTTGTCAACTTGTGTATAAAGGTTTTTTTGGAATAAAAAGTCGATATTTCGCAGGAGTTCGGTCAATTGGGCATCAATCGTATTTTTGGCATGATAGGTATTCATGCTTTTTAAAATGAGGTCGTAAAGATAGGCTTTGGCGACGGGAAAACGATTGACTAATTTTTCGTTGGCAAATTTTTTGATAATAGCAGCTTCATCATAGACCTTTTGCTTTTCGATGGCATCAAACAACTTGACATAGTTATTTTCTTTCCCGATGACATGTCGAGAAGAGTATATCTTAAAAAATCGCTTTTCGGATTTGGTCAGCGACTTGATAAGCTGAAATAAATGGTCCTTGCGTTTCAAGTTGTTAGCCTATTTTGAAATATTAAAGATACGACCTTTTTTTGAAAAAACTCACCACAAAAGATTCAAAAGACTTACAAAAAGTTTGCAATCTTATATGAACTGCAAAAATTCTGCTAATTCTCTCCATTATTAAAAATTCGAGTAAAGACAATTGACTGGCACTATCAGTTGTGTCCAAAACTAAATAGCCCCGAATGGATTAAATTCTAATTTTAAATTTCAAAATTCTAAAACGGTTCAGTTACTATAGGTCAAGACCGCAACGA
>JAHDBB010000075.1:7491-16533 GCA_020630635.1 Chitinophagales bacterium | reverse complement strand
AATAAAAAATCCACTTGATGGAAGATTTTGATCTCTTTCATCAAATGGATTTTAGCAATATTGTTAAATTCTATTTTACTGGAGCTATGGGTTTTGAACACCCAACTAGCCCCAAATAGATTAAATTCTAATTCTTAATTTCTAAATTCTAAAGTAGTTCAGTTACTATGGGGAATGTCCTCAACGAACTAGCCCCGATAGTAGTGGTATCCCTATTGTAGAGCAAATTCATGAATTTGCTCTACAATAGGATAAGAACGGATAGCGGGACTTTCTATGGCGACGAAGCACCAGACTTTCGCTCCTAAAACCAACTCACAAAAGAACCCAATATTTCTATCCGTCGATAAGATTATTCCTTTACAATACGTTTGAAGATGCTTTGGTTCGCACCCGAAATGTTCAAGAAATAAACCCCTGAATTCCAGTTGCTTACTTCTAAATCAAAGGTGTTTAATCCTGTATTAGTTATCAAGACTTGTTGGTTGATCAAACGCCCTGCTACATCGTAAATAGCCAATGTAAATTCACCTTCTGTTGGTGCAATAAATTGAACATTGATCTGATTGCTTGAAGGAATTGGACCGACATGTGACCAGTTTAAAACATCGTGATTTCTTTCAATTAAAATCGTGTGCGTGTAGGTTTCTTTGCCTTCATTATCTACGGTTTTTAATCGGTAATAAGATACAGCATTTTCCACATTTTCATCCATAAATTCGTAAGTCTGGACTGTATGGCTATTGTCTGCGCCCATTACTTTACCAATCATCTCAAAGTTGACACCATCCAAAGAACGCTCTACTTCAAAATGGCTATTTTGGTTCTCACTAGCTGTTGCCCAATGTAAGTAATTGCCTATTGCTTCTGCTCGTCCTTCAAAACTCAATAACTCAATAGCGGTTTTGATACAAGGCGTTGGATTGCCTGATAACGTAGCAGAACATCCAATTTGGTCTTCGGCTGAAATAGAGTAAGGTGTGTTGTCAGAAGATTGGATCACAATATCCTCTCCTATTGAGAAGTTACCACTTACATCACCAGAAGCTGCGTAGAAAGACTCTCCACCTACACCTGTTGAACCATATTCAGCGGCATAAGCTGGTAATCCACCCGCAAAAGAGAAGGTCAAGGTATAAACTCCTGATAATGGATCGCACTCATAATCGTTAGAGATGGTTACAGGAGCCAATACGCCAACAGTTGTAGCAGCGGCTGGATCTAAATCAAAGCATGTTTCTGTTTGTTCTAAAATAGCTACTGCACTCACACCAATTGGATTGTCTGGCAATATTGGAGGATTGGCATTATAGAAATTGAAACTGTGTAATTCGTATTTACCAGCAGGCAATGTTCCAAAGTTTCCATCAGCACTAACGGCTGCAATAATGAAATCATCACCTTGTGTCGCTACATATAATTGTGTATAATCGGCTGTTGCATTGAAACCTGTTGCACTTACTTGAACCCCTTCACCAGCACAATAAAAATCTTGTGCGCCTGTCAAAGTTCCTGCTTCGGCTAATCCTGGACATTCAACCCCTGCGGCATCACAAGGAGCTTCTACGGTTATTTCCAGTGTATTACCTTGATCGTCAGAAACAACTACCACCACATTTTCGCCACAAGCAAATTCAAGGCTATTGAAAGAACCACCTACTACCGAACCATTGGTAACAGTGTAAACACCTGTTCCACCTATTATGTCAAAGGTGAAAGTATAGGTACTGTCTCCCACTTCGTATACAATATCTCCAATGCTGATTGGGTCTAATTCGCCACAAGCTTCAATGCTTAATTGGAACTCTTGTGAACAACCTGCATCGTCTGATAATTCAAATGCTAAGATCGTGTCTTGTGTAACATTTAAAGTAAATGGCGTACCAATAACAAAGTTTCCTTCGATGTCTCCTTCTAATTCATATACAAAACCTGTGCTGTCTTCTTCTTCCTCTTCTAAGTTGTATTGAGGGAATCCACCAGCAAATAATACGTCTACATTTCCTGTCTCACAATCAATGGTATAAGAAGCGGTTAAAGGTTGTAATAAAACAGTAGAAGCTGAAGTATAAATATCAAAACAAGATAAACTGGCTAATACATCTCCTGCTGCTTGTCCGACCCATTCATTTAAATCAGCAGGTAATTCTACAAATGCTACATTTAATGAATGGAAAACATAGGTTCCTGGATCGGGATTGACGACAATATCTGCTCCTAATCCAACCGCTAAAACCAATAAGTCTTCGTCTGTTATTAAGTACAATTGTTCATAATCAAAATCTTCATTGAAACCAACACTTGCTACTGTAAACATACTGCCTGCACAATAGAAGCCAGACACATCCAATGTTCCTGCATTGGCGTTACAAGTATCTGCACATTCAGGTGCATCTTCCGCTAATACAGAAAAAGGAGCTGAAGAAGCTATATCGAAGCAATCAAGTGACGCTAAAACATCGCTCGCTACTGCACCAATTAATCCATCTAATACTGGATTCGCACAATCAATACCTGCATCACAAGGTAAATTTAATGCGTGAACAATATATTCACCTTCTGTCAAGGCAAAGGCTCCCATTCCGCCTACTAAGGCATCTAAGATAACCAAGTTGGCATCTGTTAAAACTAAAAGTTGTAAATACCCTACATCGGTTCCTGTGGTGGTAAAGCCTTCTGCTAACAATGCTAAGTCTACACTTCCACAATAAAATGGAGCAATACTTGAAAAGTTGGTATTTCCAGCATTGGCTTCACATTCAAAAGTCGTACACTCTGGTGAATCGGCTGGAAGGATCGCTATAGCAGAAGATGATACTAAGTCATAACAGTCCGCTAAACCTAAAAAGTCTCCTGCTGCCAAACCGATCAACAATTCCAATGGTGGATCTGTACAACTAAAGCCCAAACCTTCTATCAATGAACAAGGAAAATTTAATGAATGAACTAAATAATTGCCTTCTTCTAAGGTAAAGGTCGCCATACCTCCTAAGGTTACATCTAAAATAATCGAATCTAAATCTGTCACTACTAAACCTTGTAAATATGCTGCTCCTGCCGCATCTACTTCTGTAAAACCTGTAGTCGTCAAAGCAAGATCTGTTGTTCCACAATAGAAGGCTTCTAATTCTCCAAAGTTCGTCATTCCTGCATTCGCTTCACAATCGCCTCCACCCACACATTCTGGTGCATCGGCTGGAAGGATAGCGATAGCAGATGAAGAGACCAAGTCATAACAATCCGCTAAGCCTAAAAAGTCCCCTGCTGCCAAGCCTATCAACAATTCCAATGGTGGATCTGTACAACTAAAGCCTAAACCCTCTATCAAAGAACAAGGAAAATTTAGTGAGTGAACTAAATAATTGCCTTCTTCTAAGGTAAAGGTTGCCATACCTCCTAAGGTTACATCTAAAATAATCGAATCTAAATCTGTCACTACTAAACCTTGTAAATATGCTGCTCCTGCCGCATCTACTTCGGTAAAACCTGTCGTTGTCAAAGCAACATCAGTCGTTCCACAATAAAAGGCTTCCAATTCACCAAAGTTCGTCATTCCTGCATTTGCTTCACAATCACCTCCGCCTCCACCACACTCTGGTGCATCGACTGGTAGAATGGCTATCGGATCAGAAGAGATCAAATTAAAACAGTCCGCTAAACCTAAAAAGTCGCCTGCTGCCAAACCGATCAATAATTCTAATGGTGGATCTGTACAACTAAAGCCTAAACCTTCTATCAATGAACAAGGGAAGTTTAATGAATGAACTAAATAGTCTCCTTCCTCTAAGGTAAAGGTTGCCATACCTCCTAAGGTTACATCTAAAATAATCGAATCTAAGTCTGTCAACACTAAACCTTGTAAGTACGCTGCTCCGTCTGTATCAACTTCTGTAAAACCCGTTGTTGTCAAAGCAACATCTGTCGTTCCACAATAAGAGGCTTCCAATTCAGAAAAGTTCGTCGTTCCTGCATTCGCTTCACAATCGCTCATCATATCCAAAGTACAATCTGGATTTTCTTCTGGATCTAGGAATAAGAAGTAAGTATAGGTTGCATTAATATCAATGCCTGTACAATCTGGATTAAATTGGGTTGGATCATCAATATTGGGAACAATCACAGGAACAATGTAAACACCAATTGGAAAATCTTCTACGAATTGATAGCCTGTATTTGAGAATATGGCTTCGCCTTCGTTGATGATTAAAGTGTTGTTGATGTCTGTCAATGCTACTAAGTCCGTAGCATCATCATTACCAGGATCAGTGCCTGTTGGTTGTGAAGTATAGACCAAAAAGATAAGACCAGGATTGGGACCTGTATCATCCACAGTATTCACACCTGTAGATAGAAGTGATATAGGTTGGTCAATACACATGACATAGGGATTGTCAAAGGTTCCATCTCCTTGTAAAACCTCTAAGGGTGCAATCTCTACACCTGATGGACCACTACAATCAGTCTGTTGTGCATGTAGGAAGGAATTGGTTGCTAGAAGCATGACGCACAATAGCAAAAAATTTCTTAAATAGTTGGATAAATTGGTAAGCATCATTTATATAGAATATTTTTGAATCTTAGTGAAATGCGTTTGTTTATTTCTTAAAAAAATAGAGAGATACAATTTGTACTCATTTTTGTTATAAATTCATTTTTACATTTAAATTTAGAAAAACAAAAAATGAGAAAAATGAAGATTCCTAGAATCTTAAAGAAAACTGTTACAAAATTATTTAATTTTGTTGGGTTTTTATTATAATGTTGACAGGAATGTATGTTAAATCTGCATAAATTGCCCTATTTAAGTCTTTTTTCATGGATAATGTAGCTCAAAACCAAGTAAATACAGAAAAAGAGATGAGTTTTATCGACCATCTCGAAGAATTGCGATGGCACATTATTCGTGCATTGGCGGCGATTATGATTGTAACCGTTGTGGTTTTTATGTTGGGTTCGTTTATCTTTGACAAGATTATTTTTGGTCCCAAACATGACGGTTTTTTGACGTATCAGATATTTTGTGACATTTTCCAGTTCTTTCAAATCGACAAATCTCGCTGTTTTGGTCCTGCCAAATACAACATTCAAAATATCGAAATGGCGGGACAGTTTTTGACACATATTAAGGTTTCGTTGATTTTGGGTTTTATTACTGCCTTTCCCTATGTCCTTTGGGAAATGTGGAAGTTTATCCGTCCTGGATTGTATGAAAATGAGCAAAAATATACGAGAGGCTTGGTTTTTTATGCCTCTACGCTCTTCTTTATTGGGGTTAGTTTTGGGTACTTTATCTTAGCCCCCTTTTCCCTCAACTTTTTTGCTCGTTACCAAGTGACTCCAGAGGTCGAAAATATCATTTCTTTGACTTCTTATATTTCGGTGATTTCGACGGTGGTTTTGGCGGCAGGGATTATGTTTGAGTTGCCGATGGTTGTCTATCTTTTGTCGAAAATCGGGATTGTTACGCCTGATATGATGCGGTCTTATCGAAAACACGCTTTTGTTGCGATTTTATTAGTAGCAGCGATTATCACGCCCGCCGATGTGTGGACGCAAGTCTTGGTGACGATTCCTGTTTATTTTTTGTATGAGATGAGCATCTTGATTTCAGCAAGGGTGTATAAGCAATATTTGGCAACGATGGCGAAGGAGGAGTTGAGTACGGCTTCTGATGGTTCGTAGGGGTTGTGGTGAGCAAATTAGTGAATTGGCTTTACATCATTGCTCTTTATGTGGATGTTTTTCCGATTTTTTTCTTTTTGGAGCGAAAGGTTGTCTTTCATCGCAATGGCAAGTCCCGCTATTCGTTCTTATCACCCTTGTAGAGCAAATTCGTGAATTTGCTCTACAAGGGCGATACCACTGCTATCGGGGCTATTTTGGATGGTTCTTACCTTATTTTTACGGTTTTAGCCTCTTGGGGCTTCATCCTAAAGAATGAAGCAAAACTTTTCTCTTTGATTTTAATAATGGTTGGGTTGGAAATTTGACAACGACACTCTCTTTAATTCCCCGTTCAGCTTTTGGTGAAAGTTGTCAAATTATGGTTCATTCGTGCCACAGTTTCTGAACAGTTCAGTTACTATAGGTTCTATCACTTATAAAATAGACCCGATAGTAGTGGTATTCGTGTAGAAGCGTTGGCTTCAAAAAACCTAGCTACACGAATGAGAACGGATAGCGGGGAGACCCATTGCGATGAAAGAGTAATAACCCTTCTCTCCTAAAAAATCCTGTGTATAATAGGGACGCTACCCGTATAAAGTTGCCAAAAATCAAAGAAAGGATAAGTCGTTTCAATCGGATCTTTAACCAAGTACAAGAAGAATCATCTGATTGATTTATATCAATAGACTCCTTTCTCTTTATCAATCGGATTGCCTCTTCTATTCTAGGTTAGCAATCCGATTGAAGCGATTCATTTTTTCGTTGATTGTAAAATGATAGCAAACTTACACAGGTAGTCTAGAAAAGCCCGTTTTTATTGGTTTTTGCGTATAAATAAATTATTAATTCCCATCATTTTTTCGTATATTTGTGGTTAAAATAACGATTTGATTAAATTAGGAATAGAACAAAAATAAATGTTCATTTTCAACGTCAATATTTTCCAATCTACTATGTTAAAAAGCCTCATAATAGCCCTGCTATTCTTACATTTTTTGCCTTGTAGAGTTAAAAAATATTTTTGTTGAGAAATGCACATTTGTTTCCTATCCATTCCTTAAAAACAGTACTATGTCTCATAAAGATGATGTCGAAAATACACAGTCTAACCAAGAGAATGAGGAACAAAGAGAAGATTTGAATTTGAAAAAAGTTGAACCTGCTTCGCCTGCTGAATATGGGGCGGATAATATCCAAGTGTTGGAGGGGTTAGAAGCAGTTAGAAAACGTCCTGCAATGTATATTGGGGATGTAGGAGTTAAAGGTTTACACCATTTGGTGTATGAGGTCGTGGATAACTCCATTGATGAAGCATTGGCAGGATTTGCTAAGGAAATTCAAGTATTTATCAACGAGGATAATTCTATTACCGTTACAGATGATGGTCGGGGGATTCCAGTTGAAATGCATAAAAAAGAAAAAAGATCGGCTTTGGAGGTCGTTATGACCGTTTTACACGCTGGTGGTAAGTTTGATAAAGGTTCCTATAAGGTATCGGGTGGTCTGCACGGTGTCGGGGTCTCTTGTGTCAATGCCCTTTCTATCCACGTAAAAGTCGAGGTTGAAAGAAATGGCAAAAAATATCAACAAGAGTATGAACGAGGCAAGCCTTTGTACTCTGTAAAGGAGACTGGAACCAGTGATCGTACTGGAACTACAACTTCCTTTAAACCTGACCACGAAATTTTTACGGTCTTAGAATATAAGTATGAAACACTAGCAGCTCGTTTACGAGAGTTGTCTTTCTTGAATAAAGGAATCAAGTTGACCTTGACCGATAAAAGAGAAAAGGATGAAGAGGGTGCATTTAAATCTGAAGAGTTTTATTCAGAAGGCGGCTTGATTGAGTTCGTTCAATACTTGGATGCAACTCGTACGCCTTTGTTCCAAACTCCGATACATGTTGAAGGGAGCAAAGATGATGTAATGGTCGAAATGGCTCTTCAATACAACAACTCTTATAATGAAAATATCCACTCTTATGTCAACAACATTCATACCATAGAGGGTGGAACACATGTTGCAGGTTTTAGACGAGCCATGACAAGGGCTTTTAAAAGCTATGGTGAAAAAAATGGCTTCTTTACCAAACTTAAATTTGCGATTACAGGTGATGACTTTAGAGAAGGTTTGACTTCGTTGATTTCAGTCAAAGTACCTGAACCACAATTTGAGGGACAAACGAAAACAAAGCTGGGTAACTCGGAGGTAACAGGTATCGTGGAAACCATCACAGGACAAGCTTTGAATAACTTTTTGGAGGAAAATCCCAACGATGCAAAGGTGATTATGCAAAAGGTCATCTTGGCGGCTACGGCTCGTCATGCGGCTCGTAAGGCGAGAGATATGGTGCAGCGCAAAGGGGCTTTGTCGGGTTCTGGTTTACCTGGTAAGTTGGCAGATTGTACGAGTCGTGATCCTGAAGTATCGGAGTTGTTCTTGGTCGAGGGAGACTCGGCAGGTGGAACGGCAAAGCAAGGACGTGACCGTCATTTTCAAGCGATCCTGCCGCTTCGTGGAAAGATTTTGAATGTGGAAAAGGCGATGGAGCATAAGATTTATGAAAACGAGGAAATCAAAAATATCTTTACGGCTTTGGGTGTTTTTCATGGAGAAAACAAGGTGCTGAATACGGACAAATTGCGTTATAAGAAAATCGTGATTATGTGTGATGCGGATGTCGATGGTAGCCATATTAGTACGCTGATTTTGACGTTTTATTTCCGTCAAATGAAGGAACTGATTGAGCAAGGTTTTATCTATGTGGCTCAACCGCCTTTGTATTTGGTGAAGAAGGGAAAACAGCAGGAATATTGTTGGAATGATGAGGAACGGGAAGCGGCTATTACGAAGATGGTCGGTGAGGAAGGAAATCGCAATAGTGTGAAAATTCAACGTTATAAGGGTCTTGGGGAGATGAATGCAGAACAGCTTTGGGAAACGACGATGAATCCTGATACTCGGAAATTGAGACGGGTGACAATTGATAGTCCTGCGGAAGCGGATCGGGTGTTTTCGATGTTGATGGGGGATGAGGTGCCGCCTCGTCGGGAGTTTATTGAGACGCACGCTAAGTATGCGAATATTGATGTTTAGTCGTGGTGACGGGTGACAAGTGGTGGTGGTTAGTTCAACCTCGACATTGCGTGCTTTTTGGTTTGAAATATTTTAAAATGGTGAAGAACAATCTCTTTTTGGGGGTTGTTCTTTTTTTTTGAACAGAATTTTAGGAATTTTTTGAATGGGCAGAATTTTTATTAGTTGGATAACGAGATATTTTATATTGGCAAGGGAATGAATTCCCTCGCTTAGTAGGGTTCTTTCTTTTGGGGATTTTTTGGAAGGGGCAGAATTTTTATTAGTTGGATAACGAGA
>JAHDBB010000075.1:0-7391 GCA_020630635.1 Chitinophagales bacterium | reverse complement strand
TTTCTTTTGGGGATTTTTTGGAAGGGGCAGAATTTTTATTAGTTGGATAACGAGAAGACTAGCATTCTTTTTGTCTTGAACAGAATTTTCAGGAATTTTTGGAAGGGGCAGAATTTTTATTAGTTGGATAACGAGATATTTTATATTGGCAAGGGAATGAATTCCCTCGCTTAGTAGGGTTCTTTCTTTTGGGGATTTTTTGGAAGGGGCAGAATTTTTATTAGTTGGATAACGAGAAGACTAGCATTCTTTTTGTCTTGAACAGAATTTTCAGGAATTTTTGGAAGGGGCAGAATTTTTATTAGTTGGATAACGAGATATTTTATATTGGCAAGGGAATGAATTCCCTCGCTCAGTAGGGTTTCTTTTTTGAACAGAATTTTAAAGGAATTTTTGGAAGAGGCAGAACTTTGTTAGTCGGATGGCGAGCTACTTTTTCTTTGATGACTGTAATGGAAAGATCAAACTTTGGGTTTTTTCGAGGTTTTTTTTATCTTTAGGAATGGAACAAAAAAAGTTGGAAAAATACTGGCGGACGAATGTGCGGTATCTGGTTATTCTTTTGGCTATATGGTTTTTGGTATCGTATGGCTGTGGCATTTTGTTCGCTCCTTACCTTAATCATTTTCAAATTGGTGGCTTTAAATTGGGATTTTGGTTTGCTCAACAAGGGGCGATCTTTGTATTTGTCTTGCTTATTTTTGTATATGTGCAATTGATGAATAGACTGGATAAGGATATGGAGGAATAGGGATTGTGATTTTGGGACGAGGGGACGTTTTCGGGCTTTGGGGACGAAGGGACGTTTCGGTTCTGTTTGTGCTTTGGGGACGAAGGGACGTTTTCGGTTCTTATGTGGTTTTTGCCACAAATATGCGAATGTGATTCTAGTTGATAATTGCGAATTATTTAACCACAAAAGCTACTAAAGATAGACTAAAATTTTCTGGTTATTTGATCTACAAAAAATTCTGTTCATTCTCTCAATTCCTAAAATTCTGTTCAAACAATTGACGGGTACAAAACAAGCTAATTATTGAACACTGGGATCTAAAACCATGAACTGAACCACACTATCGACCATTGACTACGGACCATCGACTAAAACAACATTTATCATTAAACATCACCAGCTATGACCACACAAATTTGGACTTTGCTTATTGTTGGAGCGACCTTCATTATTTATATTTTGGTGGCGATTTGGGCGAGGGCTGGCTCTACGAAGGACTTCTATGTGGCAGGTGGTGGCGTTCATCCGATTGCGAATGGAATGGCAACGGCAGCAGATTGGATGTCGGCAGCGTCTTTTATCTCTATGGCTGGTTTGATTTCCTTTATGGGTTATCAAGGCTCACAATATTTGTTGGGCTGGACAGGTGGTTTTGTGTTATTAGCCTTGTTGATTGCGCCTTATCTTAGAAAATTTGGTCAATATACGGTTCCCGATTTTATTGGAGAACGGTATTACTCGAATGCCGCTAGAGTCGTGGCATTGGTTTGTGCTTTGTTTGTGTCTTTTACCTATGTGGTGGGGCAAATGAAAGGCGTTGGCGTAGCTTTTTCTCGCTTTTTGGAGACTTCCTATGAAACAGGGGTGATTATTGGGGTATTGATTGTGTTTTTCTATGCGGTTTTGGGAGGAATGAAAGGCATCACTTATACACAAGTCGCTCAGTATTGTGTCTTGATTTTTGCTTATTTAGTGCCTGCCATCTTTATCAGTATGCAAATGACGGGAAATCCTATTCCGCAATTGGGCTTTGGGGGAGAATTGACGGACGGTACGCCTTTGTTGGTTAAGTTAGATCAAGTCGTCAGGGACTTGGGATTTGCCGAATATACGACCTCTAAAAAATCAACGATAGACTTATTTTTTGTGACGGCTGCCTTGATGTTGGGAACGGCAGGATTACCGCATGTCATTGTGCGATTTTTTACGGTTCCCAAAGTGCGAGATGCTCGACGTTCTGCTGGCTGGGCATTGATTTTTATCGCCATCTTATATACCACTGCTCCTGCTATCGCTGCTTTTGCTCGTGCGAACTTGATTGCAACCGTCAATAACCAATCGTATCAGGAAATGCCTGAATGGTTTTCTAATTGGGAAAAAACGGGGCTTTTGACTTATGAAGATAAAAATGGAGATGGTAAAATTCAGTATTACAATGATGCCAATCCGACTTTTGTACAAGCTGTCGCTGCGCCCAGTAATTGGAAAGGCAATGAGTTAACCATTGATAGGGATATTATGGTACTGGCGAATCCAGAAATAGCCAATTTGCCCTCTTGGGTGGTTGCTTTGGTCGTTGCTGGTGGATTGGCAGCCGCTTTATCTACCGCAGCAGGATTGCTTTTGGTGATTGCTTCCTCTATCTCACACGATTTATTGAAAAAGTGGTTGCGTCCCAATATTACAGATAAACAAGAATTGAGGGTTGCTCGTATTTCGATTGCAGGGGCGGTCATTATTGCGGGATGGGCTGGTATCAATCCGCCTGGATTTGTGGCACAAGTGGTTGCTTTTGCTTTTGGATTGGCGGCTGCGTCCTTTTTTCCTGCTATTGTATTGGGGATTTTTACCAAGCGAATGAATAAGGAAGGAGCGATTACGGGAATGATTGTGGGATTGGTCTTTACGGCTAGTTATATTATCTACTTTAAGTACTTGGGCGGAACACCCGATCAATACTGGTTCGGGATTTCACCAGAAGGAATTGGGACGATAGGCATGTTGTTGAATTTTGTGGTGGCTTTAGGTGTAGCGTCTTTTACGGCTCCTGTGCCTTTGGAGGTGCAGCAAATGGTGGATACGATTCGGATTCCGAGTGGAGTTGGGGAGGCGGTGGAGCATTGATTTTGAAGTAGGAACCCTATAAAAAGCCGAAATCCCAACCTGGGAGGCTGGGATTCGGAATTCACTAAACCAAAACTATTATGAAAAAAACTTACATTGTATTATACGTAAAAAGTAGCTTTTTAGTTCTTTTTTTAACATTTTTTTTGCTTTTTTCGCAAAATTTTATATAAGAACTGGGTATATGTTAAGGTGTTTTTACATTTTAAAATTTATAAACATTTAACACTTTAAATATTTTTGTATACCCTTACTACCTTATAAGTACGCTTTTTAGACTGATAAAATTACCAGAAGATTACTTTTTTTCAAAAAAAATTTTAAGAAAAAACACTTTTTTTTTATTTCACAAAATGGGTTTTGTTTTTTAGTGACCAAAAGCACTTGATACCAATATAATATAAATAAAGACAAAACGCAATATATATAAACAAAAAAAGTAGGTGTTGACACGAAGAAAACACCTACTTTGTAAACTTTTGAACACTAAATGTTAATATAGTGCTTTCCAATCGAAAACGTCATCCTTTGCAAGTAAGAAAGAATTGAATGCCATCAGTCCTCTAAAGCCATTTTTATCTAGATATGCTTCTAGGCATGTCATAATGGCTTCATCACTATCAATTCTCACCAAATCTGGGTTTTTATCATTATGAAATCGATCATAATACACTTCTTCCATACTTACGGGCGCATAATCTTGTAGTAAGTGGGTATCTTCGTGTGCCAATACTTTCTTTTTGCTATAAACGGGAACCAACATGGCTTCTTTGGTAATACTTCTCAAACCGATAGATTGTTTGAGATGCAAGACAAGTTCGTTCCGTTCAATAAATCCCAAGTTGATCAGTTCATCAAAACCAATCTCTTCGCCAATGATAAACTCGTATATGCCCCATCCTGTACCTGTATTATCTATATTGATGTCATTTCCAAAGTTTCTAATCGGAATAACGGTACCAAACGAATCTGGTATGTCTTCTCCACAAACTTTTAGAAAATCTTCAATTTTAGGATTATTTTTGAGTAATTCGGGGTGGCATTTGGTCAAATCATTGTAATAGTCATGCCAAACTTTGTCAATGGCACGTCTTTTAAGTTCAGACATGTTCTCAAAATGTTCTTTGAGTTGCTTGTCCTTCTTTTTTTGAACAACAAAAGGGATAGTTGCGTTTATGAAAGCATTCCTCTGGCTTTCCGAAAGATAATTCTTTAGGTTTACTGCCTCTCTGTGGACGCAGAAATAAAATGGATTTAGCATCATTACTTATTTTTCCTCATTAAGTTGTGCCTAATAATACTAAAAAAATTGCTTAAATGTTTCGTTTATGTATTTCTTTTTTGCTATTTACCAACGACTTATGAAGCATTTTTTATTATACAAATAATTAAAATAATTATACGTCTAACTAACAAGTTGTTATAAAAGAAAAAATATATCATTTATTATTTTGATTATAACAAGTTGAATTAGGTTTGGGGTGCGTCCTGACTTAATCGGTTGAGATATGAAAAAGCCTTTTTTAAGCTTTATTTTGGGGAGCAAAAGGTTTTAATAATGGTGAATGATGAGTTGTGAATGATGAATCTGGTTCAGCTTGTGTTTTCTTTTTATTTGGAGCGCAAGGTTGGGCTTTCATCGTATTGGAAAGTCCCGCTATTCGTTCTTATCGCCCTTGTAGAGCAAATTCATGAATTTGCTCTACAAGGGCGATACCACTGCTATCGGGGCTAGTTGGTGGTGGATCGTACTTCTTCGTATTAGTAAGGGCAGTTCGTGCTTGGAAATTTGACCGCTTCTGTTTGGTTTTTACATGAAAGTTGGCAAATTGCGGTTATGATCTGGCAGCCTAAACGTGGGATAAATGTAGAAATATGACATTTTTTAGAAAAATGTCATATTTAGAGTAATTCTAAAAGTGATTCAGTTTGTGAAGCGTGCTGTCCTCAACGAGCTAGCCCCGATAGTAGTGGTATTCGTGTGGAAGCGTTGGCTTCACAAAACGTTGGCGACACGAATGAGAACGGATAGCGGGACTTTCCGAAGCGACGAAGCATCCAAACATTCGCTCCTAAAAAAGAATAACTCAAAAGAAAAAGTCACTTGTCACCTAAAACCTGTCACTCATAAAAATAACTACGTCCATGAAAAGATTTTCGCTCAAACATAATTTATCTGTCCTTCGAGAAAAGGAAGTCATTCCTCATAATACGACTCCTGTGAATACAGCGCATGAGTTTAAAATTAAGTGGGTTTTGAATCAATGGCTTTTTGGAGTTATGGTCAAATTAGATATTCCAGAAGGCAAATATGACCAAATCAAATACATTGTTTCAAAGGAAAAGGAAAGTCCGCTGAAACGAGGCAATCGAATTATTTATAAAACCATCAAATCGGATACGCTCTTTTTTACGGCCAAACATTGTGAGAACTTTACGAATAGTACCTTGTCTCATGTGTATGTCAAAGTACAGGCATTTAAAAACTCAGAATTGTTGGCAACGAGTACCAAAAAAATTTCAAAAAAAGATAACTATAAATTAGGAACACACGAGTTTAAAATTCGATTTTCAGATGATTCATTTCAGCCTGAAATTTTGGCATTTTATAAGCAACTTTGGGTAGAAGTCAAACCCATTATGAAAGAAGTATTGGGAGATGCGGCATTGCCTTCGATCATTGATGTCGTCAAAGCCAACCGTTACTTATTTAATTATAAAAAAATGCTCATTGAGTTTAAGGACAAAGAACGTCCACTTACCTTTGTCCATGAATTGGTTCACGCCCACCTTAAATGGATTTTGTTGTCTCGCAATAAAAATGGGTATTTTTGTGATGATTTGGAAGTTTTTGAAGAAGCATTGGCACAATCCGCAAGTGCTTACATTCTAAATATTTGGAGTAAACGCTATGACAAAGATCTTTCCTTTGCCTCTACGACCAATGCCGATTATGATTTTCGCAATGTTCCTACTTTAGTTTCCACCGATGTACAAAGTGATCAAAATGGTATGGGAATGAGTTGGGAACGTTATCAGATGGTAGAAGAAGCCTTTCGTAAAATCGCTTATGAATACCACAAGCTGCATTCAGACCGACATTTTTACAAGGATTTTTTACAAAAATATTATGCCTTTTTGACGGCTGATCCTCGTGCTGTTATCAACAGAGAACACATCGTTTCATTTATAACAGACTTGGTTCCAATGGTTGAAGGACAAGAGGTGCGTTTATGGTTGGACCAGCAGCATGTTTTGGCAGCAAGAACGGTCAAAGGCGATAAACTTTGGGTCAATCACAATCCCATGTGGAACAAAAATGAGTACCTTTCCTTTAACGATGTTTATCTTTATCAAACTTACCCAAATGCAAGCGACTGGTTTTATCGAGATAAAAAGAAAAATGAGTTTCGCTATAACAAAAATGGAGCAGAAGGTACGATTCGCATTTATAACTGGAATAACAAAGAGATTTATCATGACTCTTTTGTAACAACTCCCAAAGAAAGTTATCCCACTTGTAGAGGATATGGAAAGTTGCGTCTCAATGTAAGTAATGCAAGCGGTATTGAAAATTCTCCTGTATTGCAACGAGTTCGTGACCAATATCTGGAAGTAGGCAATAAGGATATGTTGGCTTTATTTACAGGTGATACGGGTTTGTATCGAATTGAGATAGAGTTGGGTGGTTTAACGCTTTCATTTTATCGTATTTGGGGCAGCATTATGACGGACTATGCCAATGGATTAATTATTGGTTTTCCCAATCATAAAGGCTTGGTGCGTTTATCGTTTGATGAAAACAATGAAGTTTTTGAGAATGTACCCATTCAAGCAGGTATTGCGTTTGTGCAACCTGATTGTTTTGGTAAGGATAAGGAGTTACAAGTCCGTATAGATGTGACCACCAAACAAGGCACTCAAACGTATTATCGTAATCTGGGTTTTGGAGGTAAACGAGGAGGACATCAGTTGTTGGTGATGTGATAATGTATTATATTTGTTATATGAATCCTAATATCACATTCAAAGAAAAATCGAAAATAGCAAAGGAAATATTATCCAAACAATTGCCTGTTACCTTAGAACAAGCCAAAGAACAAGTCGCTTTGATGAAAAATGTTCATTTACTTCCTATTCATTCCAAAGAACCATAAATATTTTTATTTATAAATAAAAACAACTATATTTGTATGTAAATAATCTTATTTAAATCTTGATTTATTATTAAGAATTACATCATTAAAAATATAATTATGAAAAAGATTCAAAAGCCTAATTTGCAAAAACAAAAATTCTATCAACTGAATAATAAACAAATGCATATAATAAGAGGTGGAGTTGCTAATGATACTGCTGAAAGAACTATAAGTGTTCCAGTTGATATTGTTATTGAACCAACCAACCAATAAGTCCACCTATTGTTCAAATTGTAAAAAGCCGTTTACTTGTGAAAAGTAAACGGCTTTTGTGTGAATGGTGGAGGATACCAGATTCGAACTGGTGGCCTCTTGACTGCCAGTCAAACGCTCTA
>JAHDBB010000703.1 GCA_020630635.1 Chitinophagales bacterium | reverse complement strand
CCTTTCGCTCCTAAAAATAAGACTACGAAAAAATGCCTTTGAACTTGTCGAAAATGCCGCCGTCTCCGTCTTTTTTATCCTTATTTTCCTTTTGGATGGAATCGACAACTCCCTTACCATCTGGATTGAAATTGGGTGAATTGCGAAGGGTCTCTAAAGCCCGTTTTTCCTCATCACTTAGTTTTTGAGGTGTCCAAACTTTAACTTCCACCAATTGGTCACCTGTACCATATCCATTGAGGGCAGGAAGTCCTTTGCCTTTGAGACGGAAGGTCTTGCCTGATTGTGTACCTGCTGGAACCTTGATTTTGGCTTTTCCTGTAATCGTCGGAACTTCTACGTTTGTTCCTAAAGCTGCATCAACGAAATTGATGGGTAGATAACAACGGACATTGTTGCCTTCTCTGACAAGATGCTCATGTGGAACTTCTTCGATGGCAATGAGTAAGTCGCCTGCTGGTCCTCCTCTTTCTCCTGCATTGCCTCGCCCACTCATAGAGAGTTGCAAACCTTCTATAACGCCTGGTGGTATCTCAATACTGATGGTTTCTTCATCATAGATGCGAGCAGTACCATTGCAAGTGCTACATTTGTTGGTGATGATTTGACCAGTACCTTGACACTTTGGACAAGTAGAGGCGGTTTGCATCTGACCTAAAATGGTATTGCTGACTCTAATGACTCGTCCTTGACCATTGCAAGTTGAGCAAGTGCTACTGTCTCCACCTTGACCATTACAGTTGGTGGTATCGTCACAAGGCACATATTTTTTGACCTTAATTTTCTTTTCAACTCCGTTGAGAATTTCATCAAGGGTTAGTTTGACTCGTACTCTAAGGTTGGAACCTCTAGCCCCTCTAGGTCTTCGGGTACGTGCGCCTCCTCTTGCTCCAGCTCCTCCAAAGGGATTGTTTCCGCCAAAAAATCCTTCAAATACATCTCCAAATTGTGAAAAGATGTCTTCCATAGACATGCCTGCGCCAGCTCCACCAAAACCGCCGGGACCACCGCCCATAGCACTGTGTCCAAAGCGATCATATTTTGCACGTTTTTGGTCACTACTCAATACCTCATAAGCCTCTGCCGCTTCCTTGAACTTCTCTTCTGCTTCTTTGTCATCAGGATTGCGGTCAGGGTGGTATTTTAGGGCAACTTTACGGTATGCCTTTTTTATGTCGGCGGTGGAAGCATCTTTACTTACACCCAGTACTTCGTAATAGTCTCTTTTACTCATTTTTGATAGGTTGTTACGTAGGGGGAAAGGTTATTAAAACAAAAAGGCTGTATAAAAAATTCCAAGAGAGGTAACTTATTTCCCAACAACAACTTTGGCGTATCGAATGATCTTGTCATTAAGATAATAGCCTTGTTCGATTACATCTACTATTTTGCCTTTCATATCTTCGGTAGGTGCAGGAATTTCACTAATGGCTTCATGTAAGTCTGTGTCAAAGACTTCTCCTTTGGCTTCCATTGACTTTACCCCTTGATTTTCCAAAACTCGTTTGAATTTTTGATAGATAAGGACAAAACCTTCGTTGTGGTCGGCTTCGTTTTCGGCAATATTGGTTTTGAAAGCTCGCTCAAAGTCATCTAAGACGGGCAAAATATCTCTAATAACATCTTGTCCAGCGGTATTAATCAAGTCCAGTCGTTCTCTAGCTGTTCTTTTTTTATAGTTGTCAAACTCAGCAAAAAGGCGGATATATTTGTCTTTGGTTTCGCCCGTTTCTTGTTTGAGTTTTTCGTTTTCTCTTTCTAACAATTCATACTCACTCAGTCCTTCTAACGCATTGTCTAAAATGTTTTGGGAAGCGTCATCTTCATTGAGTGCTTGAGATTTCTTCTCATTTTGAGTGTTTTCATCTCCTGCACCGTTTTGAGCGTTTTCTTCCCCGCTATTTTGTTGATTTAATTCTTCTTCGTTTGTCATACCAAATAACTGTTTTAGTTTATATATGAATTTTAAAAAAAAGTTTTTAATACTCAAGAGTGATTGTTTTTTCTTTCAAAAGATAGTTGTGGATTATACTTGTTTGTGTCAAAAGCCTTGCCAATGCTGTATTTGTGTCAGATTGACAGAGTTTTGGTGGCATAAAAGCTTATTGTGTCAGGTAAAATGAAATGAAACTGACAAAATAGACCTTTTATATGTCTAATTATTCTATGTGAAAAATAAATCTCTTTAAAAGTAAGCAAGTTTTTAGGTTATAGTATAAATTTGGGTTCCCATTTATATATGCTTTAAAATAAAGTTTTTTAGGAGCGAACTTTTAGTGCTTCGTCGTACTACAAAGTCCCGCTATCCGCTATTATGGCAAAGCCTTGCAAACTCTTCTAGCCAATGCTTTTGCCATAGCCGCTACTATCGGGGCTAGTTCGTTGAGGTATCAACCTATAGGAGCTATTAGATTAGAGATAAAACTTCTTAGCATATACTTTATCTACATTTACATTACAGTTTTTAAATTCAAATCTCCCTAATTGAATTTTGCCCTTTTAACCCTATTCCATCTTCCTCTTATTCCCCTTAGTTTATTTACAAATTTATCATCTTCCCTCAATTTTTTGATGCTTTAATTAAGTAATGATAAAAAAACAACTTCCGCATTTTAACTTCGATACTTTCCGATGTA
>JAHDBB010000702.1 GCA_020630635.1 Chitinophagales bacterium | reverse complement strand
TACAATGCAACCAACCATCATTTGCAAGCGATTTCCAATATTTTTTTTGATATTTTTTTTAAAATCATGTAAAGGTATTTGTTATAGAGTGTTTTATATAGTGTAGATGGTGAGAAGTTGAAACCTTTCAAAAATAGCCCCGATAGAAGTGGTATTCGTGTAGCAGCGTTGGCTGTCTAAAACAAGGCAACACGAATGAGAACGGATAGCGGGACTTGCCAACACAACGAAGCACTCAAAAGTTCGCTCCTAAAAATCAAAAACTTTATAATCCTTTCTATATGTCGAATAACGACCATTAACAAGAATAATGAAAGGAGTAGTTGGATAGCTGGCAAGCAAATTGTAACTTTAAGAACAAACAAGAACACGGTCATGAAAAAAATATCCTCTCTTTTATGGATTCTTTGCATTTATACCCTTACTTGGACAGAATGTTTAGGGCAAATACCCGTCTTTCAAGTCAATGGTAATGCGATACAGACCAATGAATTGTGTTATGAATTGACGCAAGCAGATGCTTGGCAAATAGGCTCTATTTGGGCATTGGAACAGATAGATTTATCCAATTCTTTTGAGATAAAAATAGAGATGTATTTTGGGACAGGAGACAGTCCAGGAGCCGATGGCATCTATTTTGGATTTCAACCGATTAGCACTTCCGTTGGAGGATCAGGAGGAGGCATTGGCTTTGAAGGAATCTCACCTTCCATTGGAATCGAGTTTGATACTTACCAAAATGGAGATCTCAGTGATCCAACTTTTGACCATCTGGCTATTATGTCCAATGGTGTCGTCAATCATAATGCGGTAAATAATTTGGCAGGTCCAGAGCCTATTAGTGCAACTTCTAATAATGTGGAAGATGGACAAGAACATTTAGTGCAAGTCGTTTGGGATGTCAATACACAAAGTCTTCGAGTGGTGTTTGATTGTGAGTTGCGTTTAATCTATCAAGGTGATTTGGTCAATGATGTTTTTGGAGGCGATCCCAATGTGTTTTGGGGTTTTACAGGTGCGACAGGAGGCGAGGCTAATCTACATCGGGTTTGCTTATTGAGTGCCACTTTTTTTGAATCCATCGAAGATGTCAATATTTGTTTGGGCGATAGCATACAACTCAATGCACCCGAAGGAGAAAGTTATATTTGGACTCCTGCCGATGGTCTAAATGATGCCACTATTCAAAATCCTTTTGCGATGCCCAACGATACGACCACTTATACGGTTGAAGTCTTTGATATGTGTGGAACGGTCATTGAAGAAGAAATAACTGTATTTGTGGAAGATTGTACTGGTTGTTTGGATAATACGGTTTTTGTAGATGCCATCGAAGGTCCATTCATGATTTGTGCAGGAGATGAGGTAGAGTTAAATGCAAGTGGCGTGGCGGATTATGTTTGGTCGCCAGCCGATGATTTAGACAATGCCAATATCGAAAATCCCATTGCTGAACCTGGTGAAAGTACCTGGTATTTTGTGACAGGAACAACGGCAGATGGATGTCCCTCTATTGATTCTGTCTTTGTCGAAGTAGTGGGTTTTCCCAACTTGCCAACTGATTGGGACACCACCGTTTGTGGAGGCATCACCCAAGTCATTTCGCTAAATACTTTGCCTGATAATCCCGATTTTGACTATGAATGGTCGCCCATTACAGGTTTAGATAATCCCAATATTGCCCATCCAATGGCAACTTTGAATAGCGATATGTTTTATACCGTCACCGTTACAGATGACAACAACTGCGAATCAGAACAAGAGGTTTTTATCTCCTTTTCTGAAACCATAGAATTGAATTTGCCTGACCAAAATATGTGCTTTGGTGGAGAGGTAAATGTCGATGTCACCAATGCAGCATTTAATACTTATACGTGGTCAGATGGTTCTGATGCATCTATGTTGAATATTGCAGAAGCAGGTAATTATGAAGTGATGCTGTTTAATACCGAAACAGGTTGTGAAGCCTTTGGTGCTTTTGAAGTGATCCAAGAAGATTTACAAGTGAGTGTTCTAAATGATGTAGTCGTTTGTGAAGATAGCGAGGTCGTTTTAAATGTCGGAATGTTTGAATCTTACACTTGGCAAGACGGCTCGACTGATCCCAATTTTACGGTTGAGGAAGCAGGTCAATATTCGGTGACATTAACCGATGCGGGAGGTTGTATGAGTCAAGTCGATATTAATGTGCAAGAGGTTGCCAATCCACAGCCACAAATCGAGGGAAATACGACTTTTTTTGTAGGCGAAAGTACGACTTTAAGTGTATCCAATCCTTTTGCTTTTTATGAATGGTCCAGTGGCGAAACAAATCGTAGTATTTTTGCTTTTGAAAGTGGCATTTATGAAGTGACTGTAACAACGACGCAAGGTTGTGAAGGCAAAGCCAGTATCGAAGTATTTGCCATAGAACCCGATCCCTTATTATTTCCGACGGCATTTACCCCCAATGGCGACAATCACAATGATATTTTTCGTTTGATTACGACAGAAGATATAGAAGCTTACAATTTACACATTTACAATCGTTGGGGCGAATTGGTTTTTGAGTCGAGCGATCTATCCGTTGGTTGGGACGGCACGTATCAAGGTCAAGACGCTCCGATTGGCGTTTATGTCTATCAAGTCAATATCACTTT
>JAHDBB010000701.1 GCA_020630635.1 Chitinophagales bacterium | reverse complement strand
TGAAAATATAGACTGTGACGATGGCTGTGACTTAACAATCGACTCTTATGATGAAATCCTTTGTGAGTGCGTTTATGAAGAACCCGAAGTCGATGATGGTTGTGACTTGACAGTAGATTCATTTGATCCAACCAATTGCCTGATTTTAAATACAGCGCCAACTTGTGATGACGGTTGCGATTTGACAATAGATAGTTTCAATGAAGACTTGTGCGAATGTATCTACGAAGAACCGAATGTTGATGATGGCTGTGACTTGACAACAGATAGCTTTGATGCCGAAACTTGTATGATTATAAATGAAGCCCCAACTTGTGATGATGGAGACGAAAATACAACAGATAGTTTCGACTTAGAAAACTGTTTATGTGTCAATGAAGAAATAGGCTGTGGCGATCTAACTTGCGACGATGGCTGCGACTTAACAATAGATATATTAGATGAAGAAACGTGTGAATGTATCTTTGAGCAGCCGAATGTAGATGATGGTTGTGACTTAACAACCGATAGCTTCGACGAACTAAATTGCTTAATCATCAACGAACCACCTATTTGTGATGATGGTTTATGTTCAACGGTAGATGTATTCAATGCAGAAACTTGTGAATGCATCTTTGATGAAAATATAGACTGTGACGATGGTTGCGACTTAACCATTGATTCTTATGATGAAGTTCTTTGTGAATGCGTTTATGAAGAACCCGAAGTAGATGATGGATGTGACTTGACAATAGATTCATTTGATCCAACCAATTGTTTGATTTTAAATACAACGCCAACTTGTGATGATGGAGACGAAAATACAACAGATAGCTTCGATACAGAAAATTGCTTGTGTATCAATGAAAATAACTGTCCTGAGTTTACGGTGGAGGCTGGTCCAGACCAATTATTGAGTTGTGACCAATTGATGGTGACATTACAAGGAAGTACAGATGCTACCGATGTCATTTACCAATGGAATGGAAATGGCATAAACGCAGATAATATGAATGACTTACAACCTGTCGTTTCAGAAGAAGGCTGGTACTATTTCACTTTATTAGATATGGTAGGCAATTGTGAAATGCCAATAGATTCAGTATTGGTGAGTTCTGAAGTCATTGAAATTGTCGCAGAAATCAAGTTTGCAGAAGGGGAAGGCGTACTGGATTGTGAAATCGAAAGCCTGGTCTTGGATGCGTCTGGTTCAACGGGCGGTGAAAACATCATCTTTATCTGGGAAAATGAAGTGGATATTTTACAATCAGGAGCCAATTCACTCTTGAATGTGGATGAGGGAGGAACTTATACTGTCACGGTCATTGATACCATCACCAATTGTCAACAAACCGATTTTATCAATGTCAATGAAAACTTTACCTATCCGATTTTCAATGCAGTTGGAGATACATTGGATTGCACAACCAATATTGCCAGCTTAACAGCAACAGATGTACTAACGAATGAAAACCTTATTTTTGTTTGGACAAATCAAAATAATGAAGTCGTTGGAATGGGCGAAAATATTGAGGTAGAGCAAGTAGGAATGTACAATTTAATGGTGACGGACACGACCAATGGTTGCAATAATTCCGAACAAGTTGCGGTAATTGAAAACAACAACTTCCCTCAAAGTTTTGCCATCAATGTCAATGAATCCTGTCTAAATGAAAACAATGGTAGCATCTCCATTGAAGCCGTACAAGGAGGAAACGAACCGTATCAATTTGCCTTTGACGATGGAGATTTTGAAAATACAACAATCTTTGATAACTTAGAGTCTGGGCAATATTTAGTAAGCGTCATAGATGACAACAATTGTACCTTAGATACACTCATCACCATTACCGAAGCTCCTGAATTGACCGTTGATTTAGGGGAAGATTTGATGTTGAATTTGGGTGAATCTTTGACTTTACAACCACTCATTTCCAATGAAATCGAAGAAGTTCTTTGGGATTTTTCACCTGATTTGAGTTGTACCGATTGTCTGAATCCAACCATCACACCAACAGAGGATGTGACTTATCAAGTTACTGTCACCGATAAAAATGGTTGTACCGCTACCGATTTTATAACAGTGATGATTAGTGAAAGTGTTTGTTTGGAAAGTGAGACTATTTGTAATTTGCGAATCAATCCAAATGTAACCAATGGACAAACACAAGTCTCATTTAGTTCCAACTACAATCTCTTAGCCGCCATTCGGGTTTATGGTCGAGAAGGGCGATTTATCCAAGAAGATAGAATGCAGGCTTATGAGGGCATCAATACACAAGAAGTCGATCTCAGCAATTTGCCTGCGGGCTTATATTTGATCGAAGTACAATTGCGTGGCGTTTCATTGGTCAAGAAGGTCGTGAAATCTTACTAAAAACCGAACAACAACGTTCCTTAACTTACAAAATAGACCTGATAGAAGTGGTATCACCTTCGTAGAGCAAATTCACGAATTTGCTCTATGAAAGTGATATGAACGGATAGCAGGGAGACCCAATGCAACGAAGCATTTTACTAGTCTCTCCTAAAAATAAATCTCAATAGAAATAAAAAGTAACTATTCTTAATCTTTTTTATTAGGAGCGAACAGACATTGCTTCGTCGTATAGGAAAGTCCCGCTATCCGCTCTTATAAATGCGCCAACGTTTTAGGAAGCCAACGC
>JAHDBB010000700.1 GCA_020630635.1 Chitinophagales bacterium | reverse complement strand
GGATAGCGGGACTTTCCAACACGACAAAGCAACAAAACTTTCGCTCCTAAAAAAAGAAAAAGCCCTCTAGCAAAACACTAGAAGGCTTCGTATCATAAATGTTGCAGATTAAGGCAATATCAATTATTATTTATCTTTTTGTAATGCTGTATTTAATGCTTCTAACTCCTTGATGCGTTCATTCAATTGAATGACATGTAAAAACAACTCTTCGATTTTTTCTTGTTGATTGACTGTAGCAGCGGCTAAATTGACTCCGCCTGTCTCTTTGATTTCTTGTGCAGAAGGAGTGTTGTTCATTGTCTTCTTCTGCACCTGGTCCTGCATGCACAATAGCAACGGCATCTACATAACCATCTCCATCATTGTCGTAATCCTTAAAATTAACGCCATCTGCTTCGGCTGCCAATTCATAAGAACGTTCCCATCCGTTTTGACGACCATAATATTCATATCCATTGGCAGCCGTGTAAGGTCCTACCACATCTGAGTTTAAGGTCAATTGGTCAAATGAATTGTCCAAGTAATAATCCCTAAAACTTCCTGTACCATTATACCCTTCTTCATTGAGCATCGCATGAAAATCGGAAGGTTGATAGGTAGCTGGTAGATCATCATATTCAATCGTAAAGAAATTTCACGAATTTTCTCAAACATAAAAATCATTATAAAAACCGCCTTTGAATACCTACCTTTGCCAACGATGAAAAAAAAGACTCCCCTATATTCCGTCTTAGGCTTAGTGGGCTTACTCACCCTATTAGGAATTTTCTTATATGTTACGGGCAAAGACGTATTTTGGAGTGGATACATCGCCATGATTGTCTTTTATGGAGCCATTTTTTACTTAGGCAGTTATGCAGCCAATTTGCGAAAAAGTGAAGATGCCACCGATGTGATGTTGGCAGGACGAAGCATTCCATTAGGCATTGCGGTATTTACGATGAGTGCCACTTGGGTCGGCGGTGGCTATATCAACGGAACGGCTGAATATGCCGCTTCTTATGGGTTAGCTTGGGTACAAGCCCCTTGGGGATACGCCCTAAGTTTGGTCATTGGAGGCTTATTTTTCGCCAAAAAAATGCGGCGTTTTCGCTTCAAAACCATGTTAGATCCTTTAGAACAACGCTACGGAAAAAAAATCGCTGCCCTTCTATTTATACCCGCCTTGACAGGAGAAATATTTTGGACAGCAGCCATTCTCACCGCATTGGGAACCACCTTTGCCACCGTTTTAGGCTTAGATTTTTCCTATTCCATCCTTGTTTCCGCAGCCATTGCCATCGCCTACACCGCATTGGGTGGACTTTGGGCAGTCGCCTTGACCGACATCATCCAAATGATCTTGTTAATGGGTGGACTCTTTTTAGTATTGCCCTTTGCTCTTCAACATGTCGGGGGATTGGATCAATTAATCACCACTTATCAAGCCAAAAAAGGTGCATTAGCATCTTTTCTTCCACCCTTAGACGGTTGGCGACATCCCGATTGGGGCAACAGCTATTTCCAATGGTGGGACTATGCTTTATTGTTGATGCTTGGTGGGATTCCTTGGCAAGTTTATTTTCAAAGAGTCTTGTCTTCCAAAGACGAACAAACGGCTCAAAACCTTTCGATTTTTGCAGGAGTAGTGTGTCTATTAGCAGCCATTCCAGCCGTTCTTATTGGGATGATTGGCGATGTGGTAAGCTGGCAATCAGTAGGCGTAGCAGCACCAGAAAATGCAGCCTTAACCCTTCCTTATGTCGTTCGATATTTGACCAATCCTGTTGTTGCAACCATCGGTTTAGGAGCCATTGCAGCAGCCGTTATGTCATCGGTCGATTCCTCTATTTTATCCGCTTCTTCTATGGCATCTTGGAACGTTTATCGCCCCTTAGTTCGTCCCAACATCAGTCCAGACAACTTAGGCAAAATCATCAAACGCTGTATTTGGATTATCGGCATTGCAGCCACCTTATTAGCCTTACAAGTCAAAAGCGTTTATGCCTTATGGTTCTTATGTAGCGACTTCGTTTACTGCATCCTTTTCCCCCAACTGGTAACCGCCCTTTTCGATAAAAAAGCCAATCGTTATGGAGCTGCGGCAGGTTTATTGGTCTCTTTTTTACTACGTTTTGGAGGCGGAGATGCTACCTTAGGCATTCCTCAAATACTTCCCTACCCCATTTTAGAAGACGGACAAATCTGGTTTCCTTTCCGAACCCTTTCAATGTTATCAGGTTTACTCACCATCCTCTTAGTTTCTCGATTCACCCAAAAACAATGTCCTCCTACTCCCTTAAAAATCTGTGAGGAAAAGGGATAATTTTTTAGAGTCCATAGTTGTGGTTCGGTTTATGTTGTTTAAAATTTTAGGAGCGAAAGTTCCATCTTTCATCGTTATAGAAAGTCCCGCTATCCGTTCTCATTCGTGTCGCCTCGCCACACCCCACGCCAACGCTTCTGACACGAATACCACTTCTATCGGGGCTATTTGGGTTTGGACACAACTTCTTAGCACCAGTCAATTATCACCAACCAATCACTCTCCACTAGCTACTTGTTAAGTCAGATTTTTATCATAGTACAATCAAATCAGAACCGAAAAAGAAGCGTTGGCGATGCTCAATTACTGGTAGCGGGGCGTAGGCATTGCGAAAGGAA
>JAHDBB010000074.1 GCA_020630635.1 Chitinophagales bacterium | reverse complement strand
AAGCGTTGGCTTAGAAAAACGTTGGCAACACGAATAAGAACGGATAGCGGGGAGACCCAATACGACGGAGTATTTAAACGTTCTCTCCTAAAAAATCATATTCAAAAATATAAGATTTTAGGTAGGTTATCAATTTTATCCACCTAATTCTAGCTGATTTTTGACTAAGTTGAAATAATATCCTTTTTTGGCCGCTAGCTGTTGGTGTGTGCCTTGTTCAACAATTTCGCCATTGTGTAGCACGATGATGTTGTCGGCATTTTTTACGGTACTCAATCTATGGGCAACTACTACTACGGTTCGACCTTCAAAAAATCGGTCGAGATTTTCCATGATTATTTTTTCATTATTGGCATCCAATGCGCTGGTTGCTTCATCAAAGAACAGGTACATTGGGTTTTTGTAAACAGCTCTCGCAATTAGAAGTCTTTGACGTTGACCTTGACTTAATCCGACTCCTTCTGCACCGATTTGGGTCTCTAATCCTAATGGTAATCCTTCGATGTAGTCTTGGATGTTGGCTACCATAATGGCGTTCCAAAGTTTGTCGGGGTCAGGCATTTCATCATTGACAGCGATGTTTTTGGCAATGGTGTCTGAGTAGATAAACCCGTCTTGCATAACTGTACCGCAATAACTACGCCACCAACCACTATGGAAATTGTCAAGGCGTTGTCGTCCTAATAAAATCTGTCCCTTAGTGGGTGTGTAGAATTTTAAAAGGAGCTTGATGATGGTCGTTTTTCCACTACCACTTGCCCCAACTAATGCTGTCACCTTTCCTTCGGGAATCGCCATTGATAAATTTTTGAGAACCAATGGGGAACTAGGACCACCATACGTATAATCTACATTTTCGAGATAAAGTGATTTATCTGTTGGTAATTTTTTTACTCGTCTTACATCAAATGGTTCTTCATCTTCTTTTTTACGGACCTCGTTGAGACGATCTAGACTGATTTTGGCATCTTGGGCAGATTGAACGAAGCTAATCATGCTCCCTAAAGGTGCGTTGGCTTGTCCTACAATGTATTGGATCGCCAACATTGAACCCAACGTCATATCTCCATCAATTACGGCTTTGGCAGATAAGAAGGTGATCAGAATGTCTTTGAGATTGGTAATAAATTGCGCTCCAATTCCTTGATATTGTCCTAGCTTTAAGCCTTCCACACTGATGTGAAAGAGTTTGGCTTGGATGCGTTCCCACTCCCAACGCTTTTCATTTTCACAGTTATTGAGCTTGATGTCTTGCATTCCGTTAATCAATTGAACTAGGTTACTTTGATTGTTGGATGCTTGATCGAATCGTTTGAAATCCAGCTCTTTTCTTTTCTTTAGGAATAAGATAATCCATAGGAAATAAAGGATAGAACTGACAATGAAAACGGTAAAAATAGGTATATTGAAATACGCTAATAAGAAGGAGAATACGACAAAGTTGGCCATTGAGAAAAATACACTCAATGTGGACCCTGTGATAAATGATTCAATTCTTTTGTGGTCGTTGATTCTTTGTAAAATATCCCCTACAATGCGGCTATCAAAGTAAGAAATGGGTAGTCGCATGAGTTTGGCTAAGAAATCCGAAACCAGAGAAATATTGATACGGCTACTGACATGTAGTAGTATCCAAGCTCTGATGAAGGAGACCGCCATTTGACTGAGAAAGAGCATCAGTTGTCCTGCCAAAATGAGGTAAACAAAATTGATGTCTTCGTACTCTATACCTCTATCTACAACAGATTGTGTTAGGAATGGAAATATCAGTTGTAAGATACTGCCGATGACCATCCCTAAAACTAATTGGATTAGAAAACCTGTGTAGGGACGAAGGTATTCGACTAGATAGGAGAAGGTTATTCCTTCTTCTTGAATGATTTCCTTGTCAAAGAACTCTGGTGTTGCTTCTAGTAAAAGGCAGATTCCAGTTGTATCTTCACCATCTCCATGAATGGTGTTTTGATTGGTCCATCCTTTTAAGAACTCTTCTTTTGTATATTTTACTCTATCGTATCCTGGATCCGCTACCCAGACCTTGTCTTTTTCTATTTTGTAAACGACTACGAAGTGTCTCTGTCGCCAGTAAGCGATACATGGAAGTGGTGCTTCTCGTAGTTTTTCAAAAGGAACATTGACGGCTAAGGTGCGTAATCCAATGGCTTGTGCGCCATCACTGATACCTGCTAGTGAAACCCCTGTCTTATTGATATAACACTTTTCTCTCAAGTAATCAAGAGGGTAGGATTTTCCATGAAACTTGGCGATCATTCGCAAGCAGGTAGGACCACAATCACTTTGGTCCATTTGTTTATAAAAAGGGAATCGTTTTTTCATTAAATGTTACTGTCCTTAGAGTTTACATGTACGGAGAGGATAAGGATATGTTTTAGCTTACATCCAAAAATCACTAGGCGCATTCGATTTTGGTACAAATTTCGTTAAAGTATGTTGTTTTCTTAAAAAAATACTTGTATTATTTAGAATATACTTTGAGTTAGGAATGGAACAAAAATAAATGTCTATTTTCAACGTCAATATTTTCCAATCTACTACGTTAAAAAGCCTCATAATAGCTCTGCTATTCCTCCGTTTTTTGCCTTGTAGAGTTGAAAAATCTTTTTGTTGAAGAAATGTACATTTATTTCCTATCCATTCCTTAGTGATCTTCCTCTGCTTTTATATTACAATAATTTTGCCACTTTTATAACGAAGAAAAATTAAAGAAGTAAACATCATGATAGTGATATTTAACTATTTTTCTTGGTTTTTCAAAGATAGAATGACTTTGGAGGAAATACAATTACATTTTTTTGTGTTTGTCTTGTAATTTGAGGACTTTTTTGTTTTGTTTGAGGAGATTGAGTATGAAAACCTGGTGGTTTTGTTCTTTCAGGCTCAAAAAAAATCGGATTACTGATACTGTAAATTCAATATCGTAATCCGATTGGTATGATCTTGTTTGTGATTTTTGATGAACTGCTATGAGTTGGTGAGGACCGCTAATTCATAGTGTTGAATGGCGACTTGTTTGGTGGGAATGTCTGCCCACGCTTGCCATTCGCCTGTATAAGGATTGTAGCCACATTTTAGAGGTTTACTGTGGATGTCTTCAGGGTCTTCTACATAGGCACGACAGTCTGTACAGATATGACGAAACTCGCAGTCTTTGCAGACATGTATTTGATCTTTGGTGATGTTCCAAAGTTTTTTGAATCCTTGTTTTTCTGTTGCTTCTAAAAGTGTGGTGTCTTGGATATTTCCAAACGCTTGTTTCATAGAAGGACAGTTTTTGATATTGCCGTCGGCATCTACTGAAATTTTGCGATTGAGACACGAATTGAATTGTAAGGACTCTGTATAGGAAGAAATGTTTGTCGAAAAATAGTCGGGTAGAATAATGCCACAATGAGATTCGGAATGAATGACTTCTTGAAGTAAATAGATACCAGAAAAGCCCTTGTTTTTATTATTGATGGTCTCGGTTCTGTCGGCTCCATATAGAATGATGCTTCTAACTCTTAAGTTATTTTCTACCAATGTTTCCCAATTTTGAATGGGGTCATTGGCATTGTAAGGCAATAAAAATTCTATAGAATAAAGAATAGAGTTTTTGAATACATCACAAATTTCTTGTATTTTTTTGCTATCTACATTTGTAAAGAAACGTATTTGGATGTTGTAGCATTTGACCTCTATCAATTGTTGTAATAATATCTCCCAATCTAATGTGCTGTTTTCTTTGATGTCAATAATGGCATTGGAAATGATGGAAGGATAATCCCATTCAGTATCCAACTTTGGAAACAGTGGCAATTCAGCTTCTTCAATTTTAAAGATGAGGTTTTTGTCTATTAAAAAGCTGACATACTCATTGATGACTTGGAGTTGTTCTTCTGTGAAGTCATTGGGGTTGATCTCCAATACATCTTCTTCATTGAATAAACTAAAGAGCGTATTGGGAATGAGATAGTACTGGCTATTTTGTAGGTCATAAATGGCACTTCTACAAGCACCTTTGACTTTGACGCAGCTTGCAAAAAGCTTAAACATTATTGTGTTCATCGGTTCCTTTTATGATTTTAGAGATAGGTTTGTAGAAGGGATAAGAATTTGTCTTGACAGAATTGAATGCTTCCATCTTGATTTTTTTGGAAGTGCTTTTGCCTTCTTTGGCATAATCGAACTCCTCGACCATAAACTGGAATAGATGAGGATATTTTTGTTGAATTTCGTTAATGTTCATTTTGTAATTCTTTAGCAATGTGTTTTTCAATATGGAAGTTACAATTTTTAGAAACCCAGTCGAATTGACCAATAGGATTGACCTCTAAGAATATGTATTCTCCTTCTGGCGTATAGATAAAATCAAGAGAACCACAATTGAGTTCTAAGTTGCTCATCAGTTGGTTGACATTATCTTTCAGGTCTTGAGGGAGATTGAAAGGGACGACTCGGTTGGGGTTTTCATAATCGTAATGTCTGAAATCTACTTTGGTTTTTTCATTTTGTTGACTAAAAATGGCCATTGCAAAAAAGCGTCCAAACAGATAGAAAACTCTTAGCTCTACTTTTTTCTCAATGTATTGTTGGAAAAGAGATAGAAGGACTTTATCTTTTTGATTTTCTTTGGGAGCCAAATCCTCTCTGGAAACTAAGACCGATGAATTTGCCAAACATTTATAGGATTGTTCTTTTTGTTTGACCGTAAAAACGTGAAAATTCATGGCTTTGAGGATGAGCTTGTCCTCTTCTAACTTTTCTAAAACCTTACTTTTAGAATTAGCTATAAATGTTTTGGGAACGGTCAATCCACATTTTTGAGCTTCAGACAATTGGATGAGTTTAGACAGCGAATTGTCCAAGAATGAATTGATGTGTTTGACATCCTTCAGTTTATGATAAATGAAATCTAAAGCTACATCCACTTCTTGTTTGTAGAAGTCATAATATTGAGCATATAAATCAAGGTCTTCTTTGTTGATTTTGTCTTCAATATTGATGGATTTTAGATTGACTTTTCCTCTCCGATACCAAACCGATTGGATGTTGTCTAAGTCGATGACTGCCTCTTTGTACTTTAAGACACACTTTTCTTGACCGTCGAAAGAGATCTCGACATTTTCGACAATGTCTGTGTCATTGATACGTGTAAAAGGCACGTTGTTGAGCAGCAAGTATTTTAGTACTTCATCCGTACTTTGTTCTGCTTCTTGTGAGATGATGAGTATGTTTTTATCTTGTTCCATTGAAAAATCCGAAAGATAGTTTTAAACAATATTGATGAGCGAGTTGATGTTTTTTATAATCAACTTCATAAGGTGGAAGCAAACATTTAGACCTCATTTGATTGATCTGTTGAGTATCTTCTATGTTTTGCCAAAACTTTTCTAGAACCATATCCTTTTCTTTGGGGGAGGGACTTCTACGATGCTCCAAACTGGCATATTCTCTGGGATGTAAATAGCCTAGTTTAATGGCTCGTTGAGCATAGGGTTCTAATGTTTTATAAGATTGGGGGTTATGAAAAAGAATGTTGTACAACATATTGATATTGAATGCATTGTTTTCCATATGAACAGGGATAGGCGTGTCTTTTTTGAGTTTGTATTTTTGGAGAATAGCAGGGCTTAAAAATTTGTTATCGTTAGTGTATTCTATGTCAAAATGATTTAACAGTTGATTACTTAAAAAGCCTATGTTTTGTTCTCCAATATAAAATTCGTCTTTGTACAAATTTTTGATCCATTGAAGGTTGCTGTCACAAACTTGGTTGTATAGTTGTTTTTGTTTTTCTTTTGTGTGACCCAACGCTGGACGATGGTTTTTAAAAGTTTGTTCTTTGATGTGTCGTTCAATGAGTTTGGCTAAGTGTCCCTTTTTTATTTTACGAGTGTACTTCTCAAATGTTTGATTTTGATAAGTTGCTAACTCTTGTTGATGTTGTTTAATAAATGCTTGATGGATACTTACTTTTTGATCAATGTCTTGGTAGTAATTATGTGGACAAGCGCAACGAAGTTCATCCAAAAATTCTAATCTAAATCCATTGTCTAAGGCTCTTTGAATGAAAAATAATGCTAAAGAATCTTGTTGGTAGAATAATGCTAATTGAAAAGCTTCAATACAATCATCTACAAAAACAAAATCGTACATTTGAAATGCTTCTTCAAAACTTTGGAGTCCAAGTACAATATCTTCTTCGATAAATATGAGTTTTTCAGCTTCAATTATTTTTTCATGATATGGGATATAATCAATGACATTTTCAACTTTGGTGGATTGGATATATATAAATGCAACACTTATTAGAGATGTAATAAAAAGAATTTGAGATGTAAATTTGTATTTCATTTATTGCTAATGAGTTTGAAAAAACTGGTTATAAAAAATGCTTTTTAGATTAAGATTTTTTAGGAGCGAAAGGTTGATCTTTCATCGCAAGGTAGAGTCCCGCTATCCGTTCTTATGCTAAAAGCCTTAGCAAAACTTTTTAGCCAATACTGCGTTTAGCATACCACTACTATCGGGGCTATTTTGCGTGGACACAACGTTTTTTTCCAAAATTATAGAAGTATAAGCGACCCTTTATAACCAGTTTTATCAATTTATTTAAGCATTGGCAGAGCTGCTGCCTACATCTGTTGCTACACTGCTACAAATATCATAAGAAGATCCATCTTCACAAGTAATGTCTTTTCCTGTAGCATCATCCCAACAATCAATTTCTCCTCCTTTTTTAGTACAGGTTGGTCTTCCACCAACAACATTTAGTGTATTTAAAATTTGGTTTTCTTGGAAGTTGTTAAATTTTGACGAATTAATTGATTCAAATTTCATTTTAAAAAGTTTTTAGTGATTAAAAAATTAATAGGTTTGAAAAAATACTGGATTTCTGGGTTAATAATTGGTTATAATTATTTTGTTTAGATACCAACTACACTATTTCCATCCGTTGCAGCGACTCCACAAACATCATAAGAAGACCCATCTGTACAGTGAATATCATTACCACAAGAGTCATCCCAACAGTCAAAGCTTCCATCTCCTTTCTTAGTTGGTACGTGTCGTCCTCCTGTGATGTTAAGAAGCGTTACAATAGAGTGTTCTTGGAACATATCAAATTTAGAAGACTTAATTGATTCAAATTTCATTTTAAAAAGTTTTTAGTGATTAAAAAATTAATAGGTTTGAAAAAATACTGGATTTCTGGGTTAATAATTGGTTATAATTATTTTGTTTAGATACCAACTACACTATTTCCATCCGTTGCAGCGACTCCACAAACATCATAAGAAGAACCGTCTGTACAGTGAATATCACTTCCTGTAGAATCATCCCAACAGTCAAAGCTTCCATCTCCTTTTTTTGTAGGAGTATGTCTTCCACCAACAACATTTAGTGTATTTAAAATTTGGTTTTCTTGGAAGTTGTTAAATTTTGACGAATTAATTGATTCAAATTTCATTTTAAAAAATTTTTAGTGATTAAAAAAATAGTACTATCCAGCCGTCTGTTGGTAGGATCATTTTCATTCATATTTTGCCCATATTTTAGGCAAGGATATATGAATGCTTTGATAAATTGCAATCTTAAGTTTAAATGATTTTACTCGCTTGGCATTTGGAGTAGTATCTTATCGTAAGTAAGATGATGCAAAGATAAAGCGAGATTTGGGGAGTGGGTAATTACAGTTTTTTCGTTTTGTTCCTACCATTATGAATAGTTTGTAAAAACTTCTAAGTCCTGAAATTTTTTGGAACGATTTGGTTGCTAAATTTTTATATATGAATAATATTGTTGAATTGGTTGTGTATTTTGTTCTTGTTTTTTAGATGAAAAACTCTCAAAAAAAATCTAAATAGTGTTTGAAAGCGATAAAAAAATGACAAAAAGCCTGCCTACAGTTTGGAATGCTGTAAGCAGACTTTCTTTATAATATATCTTCCTATGTATGTATTTTTGAAATGCAAAGTAGAGAGTAAAAATAGTTGTTGAAAAAGGAAAATTATGGAAGAATGTAATTTGGAAAGAGGTGTTTGGGACAGAAGTAAAACGTTGTGACCTTGAGCATTTAGCCCCGATAGAAGTGGTATCACCGCATTGGCTTGGCACCACAAGTCAAAAAGACTTGCGGTAGAGCTTGGCTGCGGTGATGAGAACGGATAGCGGGACTTTCCATTGCGACGAAGTATCCAGCCATTCGCTCCTCATAAAAATAGTAAAAATAAATAGAAAAAAGGTTTCGTTTATGTCTTATTCGTGGCTGTTTGAGAGGAAGGAGATAAGTTGTAGTATTCTATTGCTTTTTGTTTAAGAGGATTTTGGGTCCAGTCTTGCCATTGATTGGTGTATGGATCATAGCCACATTTAAGGGGTTTGCTGTATAGATTTTTTGGGTCTTCCACATAGGCACGACAATCGCTACAAATATGGCGAAACTCACAATCTTTGCACTTTTCAATCTCGTCTTTTTTGATATTCCAAAGTTTTTTGAAATCCTTTTGGGCTAAAGCATCTTCTAAAGAAGTCTCTTGAATGTTGCCATAAGAATCGGGTAAAGACGGACAGTTTTTGATATTTCCTTTATTATCTACCGATATTTTGCGATTTAAACAAGAATTGTGATGAAGCGACTCACTAAATACTCGAATGTCATTGATGAAGTAGTCAGGAGAAATATTGCCACAATGGGTTGAACTCGAAATGGCTTCTTGGCTAAAACTCATTTTGTCATTGCGAAGAAAGTCCGTTTTCAAATCACTTGGACAGGAATGAATGACGGTAGATCCTGCTCTGGGATGTTGACCAATGATTTTTGATAAAGCACTGACCTCTTCAATATTGGTGAATTGGGTGTAAATGATGAGATTGCGAATGGGACTATCTTTGGTCAAATTTAAAATAAACTCAATCTTGGAAGTCGGACAAGAATGATACGCTCGTAATTCAACAAACTTGCATTTTAGGCGAATGAGGGAAGCGATGATTTTTTGAAAAATATCTGTATCTAAATCATCAATCTCTAAAATAGCTGTTTGAATGATTTCGGGTTCTTGAAAGGTAAAGTCAATAGGAGGGAAGTTTTGAGCTTCGTGTGTCCAAAAGCCCAATTCATTGCTTAATAAAAAATTAAAGTATTTGTCTAAGATACTTTTGTCATTGGCAAACATCTCCGCTAATTCCTCATAGTTTTTATCCGAATAGTCCATCAATAAATGATAGAGACTTTGAGGAATCACATAGACTTTGCCTCTTTGAAGATCACAAATGGTCGCACGTTTGGCTCCCAAAACAGGAACACAACTAGCGTATAATTTAAAGACTTTTTTTGGCATCAATCAGTAGTTTTGAAATGGGTTTGGTTGGAAAGGTACAATAAGAAGAGGGTGATCCATAATACTTAAAGGAATCCATTTCGGCTGCGGTTTCATTGGTCAAACCTTCTGTGTTTTCGCTTTTGGCTTCTAACGAAACTTCATTGAAAAACTGCAAGAAGGCAGGGAGTTTTGGGTATTGGTCTTCAAAAAAAATATCCTTTTTCATGGGTTGTATTTATGATTGAGTTGCTTGGATAAGGTGTTGAGCGACTTTTTGTTCTAAATGATAATTGCAAGGAAAAGAAGTCATGCCAAATTGACCGTTGGGATTGACTTCTAAAAAAACAAATTGATCGTCTTTGGTTTTGATCATATCAATCGAACCTGTAGATAAATTGAGCATTTGCATCAAGTCACAAATTTTTTGTGCTTCTTCATCTGGCAATTGATAAGGAACAGTTCGATTGGGTTTTTCATCATTGTATCTTCTAAAATCTACTTGCGTTTGTTCATCCAATTGCGAAAAAATCGCCATACTATATAATTCACCATCTAAATAAAAAATACGGAGTTCATACTCTTTTTCAACATATCCTTGAAATAAAGAAGGGAAAAAACAGTCTTCAAAATTGAGAATATCTTCTTTACTTAATAAGTGGGTTTTGAAACTAAAAGCTCGATCTTCTTCAAAAAAATAAACGCATTCATACAATGATTTGGTAATAAGTTTTTGATCACAAGCCTCATAAAATTCCAAGAGTTTTTGTTTGTTATTGGTGACTAAAGTTTTGGGAATCCGAAGTCCTACTTTTTTAGCTTTGGTCAACATATCCATTTTATCCGTTTTCAATGCCTGCAAGTTGGGAAGTTGAGGTTTATCTTTTAGCGATTTAAAAAACAGGTTGGTGTTTTTATGTAAGGCTTTCGCAATCCGCCCACTCAATTCACTCAAATTACTATTAGACGTTTGTAGGTCATCCGTTGTGTTTTTGATATAAGTACGATGGCGAATAAATCCTCGAAACCAAATAGAGCTTACTTGTTTGAGGTCTAAGTTGGGTGTTTGATATTCTTCCTCTTCATCCAATTGATAAGCGATGGTTTGTGATCCAGAAAAGAAATCATCACCCAATATGCGTTTATAATCTGCTTGATAAAAATCGAGCCAGTCAGCGACATGTTCTACACTAATATTCAATTCGCTAGAAGATAAGATTAAGATCATTTTTACTAAATGTGATTGAATGAATAAAAAAGCATGTTTGATAATGCTTTTACACGTTCTCAAACATGCTTAATTAAATAGGAATGATTACATTTCGTCAGCTTCTTCAGCTAAGTAATCTTCATTCATTCCTGTAATGATTCCTTGTGATACGGCACTTTTACGACCTCCGTTCACTTTAGACAATTGATCTTGGATTTCAAGACCTTGTAAGTCTTCTAATTTGAGCGACTTTGGCTCATTTACCAACTGTTTCATGGTTAATAAATTTAAAGATGGTTTCCTAATTGAAGGGTTAGGAAAATGCCCTGTTTTTAGGCTTCATCTGAATCTGACCAATCAAACATTGTACCATCTTCGGATATGTCGATGATACATACAGCTTTTTTGGCTCTTCCTCCATTGATAGTTGTTAACTGATCTTGAATTTCTAAAGGCTTTAAATCCTCTAATTTTAATGATTTTTTCATAGTGAATGAGTTTAAAAAATTAACAATAAATTTCTCATAGGTGAATGTGAGAAATCACTTTTTTTATAATTGTGATGTTTTTCTTTAGGAGCGAATGGTTATCGCTTCGTCGTGCAGGCAAGTCCCGCTATCCGTTCCTATCCCCTTTGTAGAGCAAATTCAGGAATTTGCTCTACAAAGGGGATACCACTCCTATCGGGGCTATTTGGGTTGTGGACACAATCTATAGTTATTGAACTTGAGCGTAATGATAATTTATTTATTAGAAGTAATTGGAACAGAAAGCTGATAATACTCAATTGCTTTTTGTTTAAGGGGATTTTCTGCCCAAGCTTCCCATTCCCCACTATAAGGATTATAGCCACATTTTAAAGGTTTGCTATAAATGTCTTTAGGATCATCCACATAGGCACGACAATCCGTACAGATATATCTGAATTCACAGTCTTTACAGACATGTATTTGGTCTTTATTGATAGACCATAGTTTTTTGAAATCAGGGTGTTTTAGAGCATCTTTAAAACTGGTATCAGTGATGTTTCCATAATTATTTGGAAAAGAAGGACAATTTTTTATATTTCCTTTTTGATCTACAGAAATTTTACGATTTAAACAAGTGTTATAGCTTTGAGCTTCTGTAAACAATGAGATGTCTGTTCTAAAATGATTTCCACTAATTTGACCACAGTGAGTTGTAGCATCGACAGGTGTTTCTATAAAATAAAATATATGATTGTAGTTATCATGGTCAAATTCCTCTTTGGGAGAAGAGTGAATAATAACATTTGAGATATGAGGATGTTTTCTTGAAAATATTGTAAGAGATTCTATCGTAAATTCAGGTTTATAAGGAATGACAATCTCTATACTCTTAATACGGGTATTTTGTATATGGGTTAAAATATCACTAACCTCATTTAATGAATGTTGGGTATAAAATCGTAGTTGAATTGCTTTACAACCTAACTCTTCTAATTGTTGAAATATTGAATGATAATCATGTTGAGAAGATGCATCTACATCAATAAGAACATTGGTAATTGTAGCAGGTACTTTCCAAGTTAAATCTATATCTGGAAAAGAATCAGGATTGTCACACAAAAAACCGTACTCATTATTTAATAAAAAGGAAAAATACTCATCAATTATATTATCATGTTCATTGTTATAATGAGCTTTGATAGATGATATAGATTTATCCTTCAATTCAGTCAATATCTCATAAAGAATATTAGGAATAAATTGGTATTCACTTCTTTGTACATCACATATTGTACTCCTTCTAGAACCTTTTACAGGGATACAACAAGCAAAAAGTTTGAATTTTTTTTCTGTATTCACAATTCAATTATTTATAGATTTTAGAAATAGGCTTATAGAAATGATAACAGCGATGTTGACCTCTATAAGTTTTACTCATACCATAAGAATTGGCAACTCGATTTAAAACAGGAAAGGGTTTGGCTTTTGTAAAATTGAAAGGAATAGTTTGACGCAATTCGAGGGGCAATGCTTCAAAAAAGTCATTAATTGTTTGGTTTTTTTGTTTTGGATTGTTCATTGTTTTGTTGGATTAAGTAGTCTGCAATTTTTTCTTCTAATTGATAGTTACAAGGAATAGAGGTCATTCCTAATTGTCCGACAGGGTTGACTTCAAGAAAAATGTATCTTCCATCTTTGGATTTAAGTATATCAATAGAGCCTGTTGGGCAACGCATTTTTTCCATCAATAAAATGAGCTTTTTTTCTAAATCTTCAGGAAGTTTATAGGGAACATTACGATTGGGTTTTTGCTCATTATATACCCTAAAGTCTACTTCTGTTTGCTTATCCAATTGTGAGAAGATCGCCATAGGATAGAATTTTTTATCTAAATAAAAGACACGCAATTCATACTCTTTTTCGATCAATTGTTGAAATAAAGAAGGGTAAAACCTATCAGGATGTTTATCAATATCTTCTTGTGTAACCTCGGTTGTAAATAAATTAGAGCTAGTTTTTTTATACTGAAAAGCCATGGTATCTTTAATAGGCTTAGTGATGATACGTCCCCACTTATCTTTAAAATTTTGTAAAGCTTCTTTATGACTGGTAATGATTGTTGGCGGTATATGAATGCCTGCTCTTCGTGCATAATTTAGAGCATTTAATTTGTTGGGATTAATATAAGCAGGATGACTTAGCCACTTTTTGGAGGAAAGTTTATGATAGAAAGATCCGCTTAAAATACCAAATTCGTTGTTTAGATGCTTTTTAATATTGGTAGATAATTGTGGTTCATCTTTTAATTCTTCAACAATAGCACTTTGTGGCCCATATCCCTTATTGTTCCAAGTCCATCTTCTAAACCACACAATGTTAACATCGTCTAGATCAGGAATAGAATCTTCTAATTCTACATCAAAAGAATGTTCACTATCAGATAAATTAAACTCTATCTTTTGAACCCTTAGATCATTACCATTGATTCTGGTGTAGTCTGCATTTTTATGTTCTAGCCAATCTATAACTTGGTTTGTACTATCCTCATTGGCAACATGGCTTAATATTAATATCATAAGCAAGCTGTTTTATTCTTTATTGGATTTTGATGATAAGTAGGTAAGTATAATGGTAAATATTATGATAATTTATTCCTCAAAGAAAAATGGGATTTTTCAATATTATGAAGTATTGTTTATTTGCCTACCTACTTATTTTCTTTCTTAAGAAAATATGAGTGAGAAGATATATCTAGTATAGAATCTTAAAATTTTCTGTCTCATCTTCTGAATAATCATGATCATGATTACCTGTAGGTCCTATATTCGTAGCAGTACTAGCCCCTTTTCTATAGCTACCCACAACCTGTTCAGCAGTTGATATCTCCTCTTTTTTAAAGGTATCTAAATCTAAGCTTTCAAATTTTTTCATAATTAGTATTTTGATAGAGTGAGAAAAATAAAGCAAGAAACTTCATTAATAGAAATTTCTTGCTTTTTTCAATTTAAACACTTAGTGTGTTCAAAAAAGTTTTATGCAACAAATAAATCTTCCTCTACAGCAAGAGATGCAGAACTTTCACAATTATCTGGATCGTAATCACTTTCGTAAACACCTGTTGATCCTACGTTAGTAGCAGTAGAAGCAGCAATTGCTTTACTTCCAATAATAGAGTTCATCTCTGTAAGTTCATCTTTTTTGAACGCATCTAAGTTTAAGCTTTCAAACTTTTTCATAGTTAATTGAATTTAAATAAATAATTAGTAAATAGAAATAAGCAAAAGTTTATTGGCCAAATATTTTGCTATAATTTTTTTTATATTTATAAGAAAGTACTGAGATACTTAAAAGTCTTATTCTTTAGTTTGAGTTATATTTTTTTATTACCATAATTGTCTCTTGCCACAGTTTATTTTTCTGCAAAGAAAATTTAAATGCCTCTTCATTTTCCAATAGTGTTATATCATTGAATCCTCTTGCAGACAAACACCTTAATAGTTTTATTGCTTCAAAATCAAAACGTTGATTACGACATAAAGCATATGTTTTCATTGCGTCATAAATATCTTCTGTTTTTATGTATCCAAGACAACCTAGTGCTTTACTATAAAAAATACTTGCTTGTCGATGATTATCTTCCTCTAATAGTTTCTTGGCATTTTTGATATTTTTGATATATGCTATTTGTAAACTATCATTATGCTTTTTTACTTCTTCTTGAGTAGGTACTTTATACGATGCCTTTTGAGTATATTCAGCCAAACTTATTGAAAATCCCATTTTTGCTCGTCTTTCTTCTACCAAATGTTCTTGCTCTATTGGTAAATCAAATAAAATACCGTATCTCTGTTTTTGTAAATCTCCATTTGTATGAAATCTATCATATAAATAAGCATAATCCACTTCATCAATTTCATTTTTATGTAAATAAGATTGCATTAACTGTAAACAGGCTTTCATGAATGGCATGTTAAAAACAGCATGTTGAGCTATGGACCAAGCTGCATGAGCCCCATCTTTACCAACTTTGGTATAGGTAGGCCAACCTATTTCATCTATAATTTTTTCTAGCCTCATGACATGATAACGATCTGTTGCTTCAATAACAGAGGATACTTCATTTGCAATTCGACCATTTATAATCATACCTCTATATTCCTGCTCTTCTTGATATAACTTTAAAAGTTCATAGCGATAATGTGGATATTGTACTTCTTGAGTAAATAGTGATTGTAAATCATTCAGGAATTCTTTCCAAGTAGAAGTATGTTTAATGGAATTAAAATGGTTAGAGAATTTTATTTGCTCATAATAAGGAGCATTAAATCCTAACTTAACAGCTTCTTTGAGATGATAAACACTTTCAGTTACTAGATTATCTTGAGCTTTTTGAATTGCTATATTGTAAAATTCTTCTCCCTTTATAGTGGATGATAATGTATCTTTACAATTTTGGGTGTTCAACTTATGAATTTGTTTTAATTGATTATTATTCTCTGATTTTGTATTTGATTGTCCTATTAATGAAAATGAACACAATAAAGAAATTGTAATACTTATAAAGCTTCTAAAAGTTGACATAGTTTTATATTAGTTCTTTACATACCCAACCTCTCTTAATTAACAACAATCCAAATCTAACACACTATCTATCTCAAAAAAATTACAAAATAAGATAGTTGTTTTTATTGTTTTTTTGGGATATATGTTATATTTTTTTTGATTGCATCTGTAATGTGTTTTTAGTCATTTGTTTATGATTTTTGAAAAATTAAATAAAATCTATTTTGTTTATGATTTAACTAAATGTATAGTTGGAAATGGTCGAGAAACTAGGATGAAAAGAAGGCTTTTAAGTAGTTTATGATGTGGAAATCTGATTTGGGAAGAGTTTTTTATAGATATTTGATGTTGTATCCTTGCCAACTAGCCCCGATAGTAGTGGTATGAATGCAATAGCGTTGGCTGCCTAAAACTTGGCTGCATTCATAAGAACGGATAGCGGGACTTTGCTGTACGACGGAGGATCGAACCCTTCGCTCCTAAAAATAAAAATGATGAAATAAATTATAAATTGCCTTCTAATATTTTTCGTCCTAATCTATCTTTGATTATATATTGATAGTTGTTTTTAGGAAGTTGAAGAGATAAAGAAGAAGTAATTTTGTGTAATAAGATGTTTTGAATTGGAATAGGTCTAATATCTTTTTTTAGTTCATTTTTGAGATAAATGCTCAAAATATTATCATATTTTTTGGGACTCATTTTTGTGGAATCAGGAATAATCAATTGATATTCTTGGCTATTTTGTATGGGATAGGATAGCTGGTTGATAATATAAATATCGGCTGAAAGTTTTTTGAGGTCTTTAGGTATTTGAGTAGTATCTACAATCGCCAACCAGTTTTGTTGGTCATTATAAAATTCAGTTTGATCAATGGTCAAAGGATTGATACCTGTCAATAGCTTAAATTCTGTTGCCATCATATTTTTCTTTTTGGACGGCTTCTCATTGATATGACCAAAACCAGCAAGAACCAACACCTTTGCATTTTTATCTTGTTGTATTGTTTTTTGGAAAAGATTTTTAGCTTGATTTTTTTCTCGATCTTTAGAAAAATCATCATATCCTACTACAGTATATCCAATCTTGATGGCTTCCCTAATAAGATTAGACATATTGGGTTCATTGGTATAAAACCCTGATTGGGTAGTAGTAAATCCTCGTTGATTGATCGAATCATCTGCTTCCCAGAGTGCTTCTATTGCTAGATATTTA
>JAHDBB010000073.1:12832-16788 GCA_020630635.1 Chitinophagales bacterium | reverse complement strand
TGATTCAGATGTAAATGCAACAGGTCAGACAGAATGTTTTGATCCAAATGATCCAAACAACCCAGAAGGACCAGGACCAGATGCAGGTATTACACCTAAGCCATTTGATTTAGCATTGGTTAAAACAACAGTGACTTCTGGACCATTCCAACCAGGTGATAATGTAACATTTGAAATGACTGTTTATAATCAAGGCGAAGTTCCTGCTTATAATGTTTCAGTTATTGATTATATTCCAGCAGGATTAATCTTAAATGATGCAGCTTGGACAGCTACAGGAAATGTTGCTAATTTGAATAATCCTATTGCAGGACCAATTGCACCATCAGGTACAGCGGTTGTAACGATTAGCTTTACAATTGATCCTAATTTTGCAGGTGGAAGTATTGTTAATCAGGCAGAAATAAGCGCAGCTGATGATGATAATGATCCAACTAATACACCACCAACTGATATTGATTCAACTCCAGATGGAATAAACAATGATTCAGTAGGTGGAGATGATGTAACTGATAATTCAAATGGTGATGAAGATGATCACGATCCAGAAGAAATTCAGGTTGAGAGTCCGACACCAGTATTTGACTTAGCGTTAGATAAGTCATTGGCTCCAGGTCAAAACCAAGCCTTTGCCTTAGGAGATCTTATCACTTATAATATTACAATCTTTAACGAGGGAGATATTGCTGCAAGCAATATTATTGTAACAGATGATTTCCCAGTAGAACTGACCTTAACAGATGCTGATTGGGTAGGTAGTCCAGATGGAACAGCCTCTTACATTATCTTTGGAACTTTAGAACCAGGACAAAGTATAGTAGTTCCAGTAACCTTCACTATCACAGGTATTCCTGCATCAGGAGAAATCTTGAATATTGCAGAAATAACAGGAGCACAAGATTCAGAAGGATCACCAATTACGGATATTGACTCTACTCCTGATAATGAAGAAGAAGGTGAAGATGATATTGATGAGGCTGAATTAATTTTCAATGCTTTATCAGATGTTGAATTGACCAAAGAGGCTGATAAATTAGCTTGTGGTCTTGATGAACATGTAATCTATACAATTACAGTTACTAATAATGGTCCAAGTGCTGCTCAAAACGTAATCGTTGCAGATACTTTACCAGGAGGAGTAAGTTATATTGTTGATGATGGTGGATCAAGTACTTTATATGACATCGTTAATCACGCAGTTATTTGGAATGTCGGAACTGTTGAAGTAGGAGAAGTATTAACATTAGACATCGAAGTAAATGTTGATGAGTCTGGATACATATTCAACTCTGCACAGGTAATTAATAACGATGTACCAGACATTGATTCTACTCCTAACAATGATGATGGAGACCAAAGTGAAGATGATGAAGATGGTGTAGATATTTTTGCTGAACCACTTGATTTAGCGGTATTAAAGCAAACAACTCAAGAATTGGTGAACGTTGGAGACCAAGTAACTTATACTATTAGTGTCCAAAACAACAGCAATGTTCGTACAGCAACAGGTGTTGAAATTACAGATGTTCTTCCAGCACAATTGAGCTTTGATAATGCATTCACAGTATATGGTACCTATGCAGTAGCAGGAAGTACTGTAACTTGGAATGTTGGAGATGTACCAGCAGGAGCTGTTTATACACTTGAATTGACAGCAACAGTATTGAGTTCTGGTCCTATTGTAAATGGAGCAGAGTTATCAAATGTAGATCAAGAGGATGTTGTTCCTGAAAATAACCAAGATGACGAAATCATCGAAGGTGTTCAGATTGACTTACAATTGACAAAAGATGCTAGCTTGTCTCAAGCAAGTGTAGGAGATACTTTAACTTACACCATCTCTGTATTCAACAACAGTGATTATACAGCAACAGGTGTACAAGCAGGAGACTTCTTACCAACAGGTTTTAGCTATGTTAATGCAACACCAAGTTTAGGAGTATTTAATCCATTCACAGGTGTTTGGGATATTGGAACTATTGGCGCACAAAATACAGTAACATTGACGATCAATGGTGTATTAACAATGCCAACTACTTTGACAAATGTTGCACAGATTATTGCAGCAGATCAACCAGATATTGATTCTACACCAGCTAATGACGATGGAGATCAAAGTGAGGATGATGAAGATAGCGTTAGCACAACAGTAGGAGAGCCTGTAACAGACTTAGCAATTGATAAAGTGGTAGATAACATGACTCCAAACTTAGGAGACATCGTTACCTATACAATTACTGTTACAAACTTAGGACCTTCTGCTACAACAGGTGTTCAAGCATACGATCAATTACCATTCGGATTAACTTACTTTAGTTCTGACGAATCACAAGGTTTCTATAATGCAACAACTGGTTTATGGAATATTGGCGGTATGGCTGTTGGAGATGTCGTTACTTTGACTATCCAAGCAATTGTAGAGGAAGCAGGTGCAGAAGTTACCAACACTGCTGAAATCATCGCATCAGATGTTCCAGACATTAACTCAACTAACGACTCTGATATTGCAATTATCAATGGTCCAATGATTGACTTGTCTGTGACAAAAGTAGTAGATGAAACAGTTGTAAATGTAGGAGATACTATTACATATACAATTACTCTATTGAATGAAGGACCAAGTACAGCAACAGGAGTACAAGTATTTGATCAATTACCTGGCGGATTAACCTATGTAGGTTGGGACGCAACAGATGGAACATACAGTAATGGTACCGGAACTTGGAGCATTACTTCTGTACCAGCAGGTGTTGCAAATCAAAAGTACTTATACATTACAGCAGTTGTATCTGAAGTAGGAGACATTACAAATGTGGCAGAAGTTGCAGCAGCAGATCAGCCAGATGTTGATTCTACTCCAAACAACCACGATCCATCAGAAGATGACCAAGATGAAATCGTTGTAACAGGCGTTTGTTTAGGTTCTATCGGAGATGTTGTTTGTCTTGACTTAGATGGTAACGGTATTGCGGATCCAGGAGAGTCTGGTATTCCAAACGTAGAGGTTACACTTTACAACCCAGATGGTAGTAAAACGGTAATTTACACAGGTCCAGATGGTGAGTTCTTATTCACAGACTTAGAACCAGGTTCTTACACAGTAGTTGTAGGAGAAGGTCCTGCGAATACTTCTGTTGGATTAGTAACAACTTATACTATCACATTAGATCAATGTGAAAACTACTTAGATGCTGATTTCTGTTTCATCCCAGATCCAGACTTAGGTTCTATCGGAGACTATGTATGGTATGATGAAGATGGAGATGGTATCCAAGATCCAGGTGAAGAAGGTATTCCAAACGTAACAGTTTACTTATATGATGATAATGGAAACATCATTGCAGTAACAACAACTGATGACAGTGGTAATTATGTATTTGATAATGTACCTCCTGGTGATTACACCATTGTTGTAGGAGACGGACCAGATGGTTCTACTTTAACAACAGCAGGTTCATTTGATGTTACTTTAGAGCCAGGTGAAGACTATGTAGATGCAGACTTTGGATTTGATCCAGCAGACGATCCAGATGATCCAAACTTAGGTTCTATCGGAGACTTTGTATTCAATGACTTAGATGGAGATGGTATTCAAGATCCAGGTGAGCCAGGTATTCCAGGCGTAACAGTTTACTTATATGATGAAGATGGAAATATCATTGATACAACTATCACAGATGGTGATGGTAGCTACATCTTCCCGAATTTACCAGCAGGTGACTACACAATTGTTGTAGGAGATGGACCAGATGGTTCTACCTTAACAACATCAGGTTCATTTGATGTTACATTGACAGAAGGTGAAGACTTTGATGAAGCTGACTTTGGATTCAACACTCCAATTGACCCAGACTTAGGAAGCATTGGAGACTTTGTATTCTCTGACTTGGATGGAGATGGTATTCAAGATCCAGGCGAGCCAGGTATTCCAGGAGTAACAGTTTACTTGTATGACG
>JAHDBB010000073.1:5846-12732 GCA_020630635.1 Chitinophagales bacterium | reverse complement strand
ATTCAAGATCCAGGCGAGCCAGGTATTCCAGGAGTAACAGTTTACTTGTATGACGCAGATGGAAATATCATTGCTACAACTATTACAGATGATGATGGTGATTATGTATTCCCGAACTTACCAGCAGGTGACTATACTGTAGTAGTAGGAGACGGACCAGATGGTTCTAACTTAACAACAGTCGGTAGCTTCGATGTAACCTTAGGTGACGGTGAAGATTATACAAATGCTGACTTTGGATTTAACCCACCAGTTGATCCTGAAGATCCAACATTAGGAAGTATTGGAGACTTTGTCTTCTCTGACTTAGATGGAGATGGCATTCAAGATCCAGGCGAGCCAGGTATTCCAGGAGTAACAGTTTATTTGTATGACGAAGATGGCAACATTATCGCAACAACAACAACTGACAATGATGGAAACTATATCTTTGAAAATTTACCAGCAGGTGACTACACAGTAGTAGTAGGAGATGGACCAGATGGTTCAAACTTAACTACATCAGGTTCTGTTGATGTAACTTTAGGTGAAGGCGAAGATGTAAATAACGTTGATTTTGGATTTGAGCCACCAGTTGATCCTGAAGATCCAAACCTAGGAAGCATTGGAGACTTTGTATTCTCTGACTTAGATGGAGACGGTATTCAAGATCCAGGTGAGCCAGGTATTCCAGGAGTAACAGTTTACTTGTATGACGAAGATGGAAATATCATCGCTACAACTCTTACAGATGATGATGGTGATTATGTCTTTGAAAATTTACCAGCAGGTGATTATACAGTAGTTGTAGGAGATGGACCAGATGGTTCAAACTTGACTACACCAGGTTCAGTTGATGTAACTTTAGGTGAAGGTGAAGATATAACTACAGTTGACTTTGGATTTGATCCAGCAGACGAGCCAGCAACACCAGTTGATCCAGACTTAGGTTCTATTGGAGACTTTGTATGGTCTGACTTAGATGGAGATGGTATCCAAGATCCAGGTGAGCCAGGTATTCCAGGTGTGACGATCTACTTGTATGACGAAGATGGCAACATCATCGCTACAACAGTAACAGATGGTGCTGGCGGATACGAGTTTGACGAATTACCAGCAGGTGACTACACAATAGTTGTAGGAAATGGACCAGACGGTTCTACATTGACTACTTCAGGTTCATTTGATGTAAGTTTAGGTGAAGGTGAAGAATATGTAAATGCTGACTTCGGATTTGATCCAGCAGATGAACCAGTAACACCAGCAACACCAGTTGATCCAGACTTAGGTTCTATCGGTGACTTTGTCTTCAATGACTTAGACGGAGATGGTATCCAAGATCCAGGTGAAGATGGTATTCCAGGTGTGACTATCTACTTATATGACGAAGATGGCAACATCATCGCTACAACAGTAACAGATGGAACAGGTGCTTACGAATTTGATAACTTACCAGCAGGTGACTATACAATAGTTGTAGGAGACGGACCAGATGGTTCAAACTTAACTACATCAGGTTCATTTGACGTAAGTTTAGGTGAAGGTGAAGAGTATGTAAATGCTGACTTTGGATTCAATACACCAGCAACACCAACTCCTGAAACACCAGTAACGCCAACTCCAGAGACTCCAGAAGAAACTTGTGACAACCCAATCAGTTGTGGTACCGCAGATGTTTGTACTGGACCAATGGAAACAATTGATCTTTGTTCTGAATTATGTGGAGCAAACATTGTTGATATTGTGAGTGCTGAATCTACATTTGCTTGTGGAATCCAAATCTTACCAAACGGCTGTGTTGCTTATACGCCACTTCCAGGTATGGAAACTGTCGGACACGATTATGTTTACATTATCGGAACAGATGCTAACGGTAACTGCTACCAAATGAACTACAACATTACCATCGGTAACTGTGACGGTCCTTGTGAAGCAGATGCTGGAGACTTAGAAGTATTAGACGGTCCAACTGTCTGTGAAGGTGAGTCTATCTCAGCTTACACTTCTGAACCTCAAACGGTACCAGACGGATTTGAAGTATTGTATGTATTAACTACAGGTTCTAACCTTGAAATCTTAGATTTAAGTTCATCACCATCATTTGACGGATTAGATGAAGGAACTTATACAATTCATACATTAGTTTATGAGCCAGGTACAATTAGCTTATCTTCTATGACCAACGGAGGTGACTTAAATGGAATGTTTGTACAAGGTGGCGGAGATATTTGCGGTGCGTTATTAGTGAATGGACCAACATTCACAGTAGAAAGCTGCTATACTCCTTGTGAGATGGAAGATATGTACGAATGTACTGGACCAATTGAGCCAATTATCATTTGCCCTGATTACTGTGGATTTGAAGATGGTTCATACAGCATCACTGAAGGACATACTACATTTGATTGTAGCATTGCAATCTTAGGAGATGATTGTATCCGATATACTCCATTACCAGCATTTACTGGTGAAGATGTAATCGAAATTGAAGCGTGTAACGAGCAAGGTATCTGTGAAACAGCAATCGTTTACATGACAGTTGGTAACTGTGATGGTAATACAGAACCAGATGCTAACTCAGATACAGGAAGCACAATGGAAGGTGAATCAGTTATTATCAATGTATTGAACAATGACAATGATCCTGACGGTGATGACCTATCTATCTGTAACGAAGATGAAGATGCACAACCAGTAAATGGTACAGTAACAATGACAGATGATGGATTCATCTACACACCAAATCCTGGATTTGTAGGAGTAGATATCTTCACTTACACTATCTGTGATGGAAACGGTGGCACAGACCAAACAACCGTAACGATCACTGTAGATGAAAATGATTGTGATCCTGACTTCTCATTATGTATTGATCCATTTGATGTAAGTCAACAAGCAACTGAAATCTGTGTTGATTTCTGTGGAAGCGGTATGAGCATTGAAGAGTTTAGCACTACATTCGATTGTAGCTTAGACCAAATCAATAGTACTTGTATCTCTTATACACCACTACCTGGTTTTGCAGGTGCAGACGTTATCGTATTTGAAGGTTGTAACAGTAATGGTAACTGTGAAGAAGTAAGCGTTGCTATCAACGTTACAGAAAACTGTGACGGCGAGCCTACTCCAACACCAGAGCAACATCCAGTTGCTATCAATGATGAGGAAAATGGTTCTTACAACTCACCAATCATTATTGATGTGTTGGATAACGACAGTCACCCAGATAATGATGACTTAGAAATCTGTGATTACGAACAGCCTAACAATGGTACAGTAGTATTGGAAGATGGTGAATTCATCTATACTCCAAATGATGGCTTTGTTGGTGCAGATTCATTTACATACACAGTCTGTGATGAAAATGGAAACGAGGATATAGCAACAGTATTAGTTACCGTTTCTGGTCCTTCTAACACACCACCAAATGCTGACAATGACACAGAATCTACAGGAATGAATACACCAGTTGAAATTGATGTCTTAGACAACGATGACGACCCAGATGGTGATGACTTAGAAATCTGTGACTACGAACAACCAATCAACGGTTCGGTTGAGTTAGATGGTGATGAGTTTATCTACACACCAAATGACGGATTTGAAGGAACAGACGTATTTGAATACACTATCTGTGATGGAAATGGTGGAACAGATGAGGCAATCGTTTACATCTATGTAGAAGGTGCTGCAAATAACCCACCAACAGCTATCAATGACTATGTAAGCACTAGTGTTAATATTCCATTTGAATTCGATGCAACAGAGAATGATGGAGATCCTGACGGTGATGACTTAGAAATTTGTGACTACGAACAACCAATCAATGGTTCTGTTGAATTAGAAGATGGCGAGTTCGTTTATACACCAAATGATGGTTTCATCGGAGTAGATGTATTCACTTACACAGTTTGTGATGAAGATGGTGAAGAAGATGATGCAACAGTTTATATCACAGTTGAAGGAGACGACAACGGTGATCCTGATGCCAATCACGATGAAGCTGATACAGATTGTGGTGACTCTGTAGTCATTGACGTTCTTGACAACGATGATGATCCAGACAATGATGATTTAGAAATCTGCGATTACGATCAACCAAATCACGGTTCAGTTGAGTTAGATGGTGATGAGTTTGTTTACACACCAGACGATGACTTTGATGGTGTAGATAGCTTCTCTTACACAGTATGTGATGGCGAAGGCGGTGAAGACGAAACGACAGTTACAATTGATGTAGATTGTCCAACGCCAACACCACCGACTCCAACACCAACAGAACCAACACCGACTCCAAGTGAGCCAACGCCAAACGGTGAGCCTGATGCAAACAACGATAGTGTAGATGCTGATTGTGGCGAGTCAATTGACATTGATGTATTGGATAACGATACGGATCCAGACAATGACGAGTTAGAAATTTGTGACTACTCTATGCCAGATCACGGTGATCTTGAGTTAGACGGCGACGAGTTCGTTTACACTCCAGACGACAACTTCTCTGGTAATGATAGCTTCACTTATACAGTATGTGACGGTGAAGGCGGTGAAGATATGACGACAGTAAACATTGATGTTGATTGTCCAACTCCAACACCACCAACACCGACTCCAAGTGAGCCAACACCAACAGAGCCAACACCTAATGGTGAGCCTGATGCGAACAACGATAGTGTAGATGCTGATTGTGGCGAGTCAATTGACATTGATGTATTGGATAACGATACGGATCCAGACAATGACGAGTTAGAAATTTGTGACTACTCTATGCCAGATCACGGTGATCTTGAGTTAGACGGCGACGAGTTCGTTTACACTCCAGACGACAACTTCTCTGGTAATGATAGCTTCACTTATACAGTATGTGACGGTGAAGGCGGTGAAGATATGACGACAGTAAACATTGATGTTGATTGTCCAACTCCAACACCACCAACACCGACTCCAACACCACCAACACCAACTCCAGACAACGAAGATCCTGATGCAAGTCACGACAACGCTGATGTGGATTGTGGTGATTCAGTTGAGATCGACGTATTGGATAACGACGATGACGATGATGGCGATGATATAGAAATTTGCGACTACGACCAACCTTCTAATGGTTCTGTTGAAATGGACGGCGACGAGCTTGTTTATACAGCAGACGAAGGATTCAGCGGAGTAGATGTATTTAGCTATACAATCTGTGACGGAAATGGCGGTGAAGATGAAACCAATGTTTATGTAACTGTAGACTGTGTAATCGACACCAACGAAGATCCAGACGCTAATCACGACAACGCTGATGTTGATTGTGGTGAATCAGTTGACATTGATGTCTTAGCAAACGATGATGACGATGATGGTGATGACTTAGAAATTTGCGATTATGACCAACCAGCTCACGGTTCTGTTGAAATGGACGGTGACGAGTTAGTCTATACAGCAGATGATGATTTCAGTGGAGTAGATGCATTCACGTACACGGTATGTGATGGTGAAGGCGGTTCTGATGAGACGACAGTTTATGTAACAGTAGATTGTCCAACACCAACGCCAACACCTCCGACTCCAACGCCACCAACGCCAACACCAGACATTGATGCAGACGATGACTTCTATACAACGGATGACTTGAACACCATTTATGTTGACATTTTGGACAACGACGATTACGATTGTAGTATGCCAGAAATCAACATCTTGACTCCATCAAGCCAGTACGCAGGTACGGTATTGATCAACGGAGATGGTACAATGATTTACGTTCCACAATTAGGTTACGCTGGTGATGTAGAAATCGACTACGAAATCTGTTGTGACAATGATTGTGCAGAAGCAACCGTCACGATCGAAGTAACACCTCACGGTCCTTGTGAAGTCGAAGAGTTCAAATTACCAAATGTTATTACACCAAACAATGATGGTATCAATGACAAATTAGTAATTGGCGACTTGACTCAATGCGGATTAGAGAAAACAGTCACGATCACTGTATTCAATTCGGTTGGACAGCAAGTTTATAACAACACTATAGACGGCGGTCAAACAGAACTTTGGAACGGTCAGACAGAAGGTAACGGTGCAGATTTACCAGAAGGTTCATACTTCTATATCATTGAGATAGAAGATGCCAACGGTATTTCTCAGCAACAAGGATACCTTGAAATGAGACGATAAGAAGTATTTGAAAAACAACTTCTTTTTAAGTACAAAAGCCACTCAGCATTATGCTGGGTGGCTTTTTTTTATTTTATGCAGAATCCAATTGGTAGATAGTCGTCTTAGATTCGTTGCTAACGGTTATTAATAGCTATTAACTTTTTTATTTCATTTTTTTATTTTCTCTTTGAAAGTTTTTGAGGAGAGAACGGTTCCTCTTTCATCGTTACAGGTCTCCCCGCTATCCATTCTTATTACTGCTGCCTCGCCACAACCCACGCCAATGCACAAACGCAGCAATACCATTACTATCGGGTCTATATGGCTTTGGTAAAGTACTGCTTAGTACCAGCCTAAAGTGTTAAATAATATTGAGATACCACTAAATAAAATCCTAACCATGACAAAATATGCAGAAAAATATCGTATAGAAGCGAACCGACATCAATACTGGGATTATTCCTCCCCAGGCTGTTATTTCCTAACTATTTGTATCCGCCATCGCCAATGCATTCTCGGCAAGGTAGTCAATAAACAGATGCAATTATCCCTATATGGTCAATTCGTCGCTGATGAGATACAAAAAATACCTACTTACTACAAACGGGTGATGTTGGATCAATGGGTGGTAATGCCTAATCATATTCATTTGCTCATCACATTAGGACATGATAGGTATGATAATGATCTATCCTCTTCGTTAGGAGGTATGGTCGGTCCAGATGTAAACAGCTCAGGTGTATTCTGTCCAGATGAAAAC
>JAHDBB010000073.1:0-5746 GCA_020630635.1 Chitinophagales bacterium | reverse complement strand
AGCCCAGATATGGTCTGTCCAGATGAAAACAGCCCAGATATGGTCTGTCCAGATGAAAACAGCCCAGATATGGTCTGTCCAGATGTAAAGAAAATTCATGAATTTTCTCTACCGTGGGGGATGACGTTGCAACCATGGGACTTATGGCAATCATCGTCATCCTCACAGACCTACTGGTGGCATGACCCCAACCATCACCCCACACTAGACGACATCAAACTATACCGCAAAAAACGACGAAATATGCTTATCCCTAAAATCGTCGGTAAAATGAAAATGCTAACCTCTAAAAAAATCAATCTACATCGTCAGACACTAGGCACGAAAAACTGGCAAAAGGATTGCTACGATCACATTGTTCGCAATGAAACATCCTATTGGCATATCAATGACTATATCATTAATAATCCCACAAAATGGGATCAAGATAAACTCAAAAAATAGAACAAAAGACTCATCTTTACCTTATAAGTACTGGCACTAAGTAGTCCAGACCATTCAAAATAGCCCTGATAGGAGTGGTATTCGTGTAGAAGCGTTGGCTTCAAAAAACGTTGGCGACACGAATAAGAACGGATAGCAGGACTTTCCAACACGACGAAGCTCCAAACCTTTCGCTCCTAAAAAATCACGGAATGCACCACAACTATCGACGATGGACGGTAAAACTATCGACTCTTAAAATATATCTTAAAAAAAAATTTGGTGAAAAAGATTCGAAACGCTAACTTTATGACATAGAGTAAATTAAGTAATTCAGTAAATATTAAAAGTTCGTATCAGATGAGTGAAATGATGACCACCACCCAGCAAATGGGAAAAGCAAAGGAAGTGTTAAAACAGTATTTTGGTTATGAAACCTTCCGACCCCTTCAAGAAGAGATTATCTCGACTATTTTACAACAAAAAGATGGCTTGGTTTTGATGCCCACAGGCGGCGGAAAATCCCTTTGTTTTCAGATACCAGCCATCGTACAGTTTGGCGTTTGTATCGTGGTATCGCCCTTGATTGCTTTGATGAAAGACCAAGTAGAAGGCTTGCGAGCCAATGGCGTAAAAGCAGGATTTTTGAACAGTTCGCAAAGCCGAAAAGAGCAAATATCCATTGAAAATCAAGCATTAAGCGGTGAATTAGACATCCTTTATGTCTCTCCCGAAAAGATGTTGAGTCAAGGATTTTGGATAACGATGAGCCGATTGCCGATCAACCTTTTTGCCGTCGATGAAGCCCATTGTATATCGAGTTGGGGACACGATTTTCGACCCGAATATACGCAGATGTCTTTCCTTAAAAAGCAGTATCCACACGTTCCTATCGTGGCACTGACGGCTACCGCTGATAAAGCGACTCGCAATGATATTATCAACCAACTTGCCTTAAAAGATCCCGAAGTTTTTCTTGCCTCTTTTGATAGACCCAACTTGAGTTTGACGGTCTTGCCTGCCAAAAATCGGATAAAAGTCATCTTGAAATTTATCAAGAGTCGCCCTAAGCAATCAGGTATTATTTATTGTTTAAGTCGTCGCTTAACGGAAGAAATTTCTTTGAAATTAAAAGACGATGGCATCAATGCCGATTTCTATCACGCAGGAATGACGAGTGAGGAACGTAATGTAACCCAAGAGAATTTTATCAACGACAAAACCCAGATTATTTGTGCGACTATTGCCTTTGGAATGGGAATTGATAAGTCCAATATTCGATGGGTGATCCATTACAATGTGCCGCAAAATATCGAAAGCTACTATCAAGAAATTGGAAGGGCTGGAAGGGATGGATTGGATAGCGAAACCATCTTGTTTTATAGCTATGGCGATGTCAAAATCTATAAAGAACGCTTTTTTGAAGACTTGCCCGAAAAGTTTAAGGAGCTAAAAAATAAGAAACTGGATCGAATGATGCAGTATTCGGATTCCTTTAATTGTCGCCGTAAAATCTTGTTGAGTTATTTTGGGGAAAACTTGGAAAAAGACTGCGGCAACTGTGATGTCTGTGAAAATCCACCTGAAAATTTTGATGGAACCATTATTGCTCAAAAAGCTCTTTCGTGTGTGGCAAGATTGAAGGAACAAGTCGCTACTAATATGCTCGTGGATGTATTGAGAGGATCGGGAAAAAAAGAGATTTTTACCAATAACTATCACGAAATCAAAACCTATGGTATGGGGCGAGATATTTCCTTTTTCGATTGGCAACAATATATTATGCAGTTGCTCAACTTGGGCTTATTGTCGATTGCCTATGATGAAAATAGTGCTTTGAAATTGACCGAAGAAAGTAAGCTGGTTTTGTTTAAAGGTAAAAAAGTACAGTTGGTTAAACTCGCTAGTATCAAACAGCGTTTAGAGGAAAGACTCAAGAAAGGCAAACCCAAAACCAAAGCCGAAGAAATCAATATGGACTTGTTTGAGGTGCTTAGAACCTTGCGTTTTGAAATATCCCAAGAAGCCAATATTCCACCTTATCTAGTGTTTACCGATGCGACTTTGAAAGAGATGTCGGGTTTCCGCCCAACAACGGAAGATGCGATGCGTGACATATCGGGAGTAGGAGAGTATAAATTGGAAAAATATGGTAGTCAATTTATTGAAGCCATCCGTAAATTTTTAGCCAGCCAAACCAAAGATGGTAAAAAGGTCAAAGAAGGAACCTATTTGCTGACCTATGAGTTTTTTAAAAAGGGAATGAGTGTCGAACAGATTGCCCATGAACGCTCTTTGAATCCTACTACGATTTACTCCCATTTTGCGACTTTGTATGAACAAGGATATAAGATTGATATGACTCGTTTTGTGACACCCAAAGAGTTGGATTTGATTCGTAAAGCCATCAAAGTAGTCGGTCATACCAATTCATTGAAAGCACTTTTTGAGCATTTAGAGGAAAAAATTCCGTATCATAAGATTCGATTGGCAATTTCTTATTTTAAGGTGAATGGGTGAAATGGAGATGATTGATTGATTTGGTTTATTCAAAAAAATAAAACTTCCATCTTCTAAATGTTAGAGTAACAAACAACATTGCTCCAATGGCTACGATATACCAATAACTTTTATTAGAGTTCTGATAATCAAAGGCTTGCGAATTGCCCGTTTGAATAAATGCAGCCCAATAAAAAGGATGTTTTTGACTTGTAAGTAAGTCAGGATTTTGCAAATATTGTTGTTTGGCTTTTTGAAGGGCTGCATCTTTGGTATAGCCTTTCTTTAACAATTTATGAAAAGAAACCATCAATGATGAACTTGCTATATCAGGTACTTCCCACAAACTCATCACCAAACTTGGGCAACCTGCATACGTAAATGCCCTTGCTAAACTCATAATCCCTTCGCCTCTTTTCAACGCTCCCGTTCCTGTATTACAAGCACTCAAAATCGTTAAATCAGCCGTTAAATTCATATCATAAATCTCGGAAGCATATAAAGAACCGTCTTGTTGAGTATCCTTAGTCGAAGTAAAAATCAATTTAGAATCCATTGGACTTTCATCGTCAATAAATCCATGAGTTGAAATATGAATAATGTCTAAGTTTTGAATATGATCTTTAAAGTTTTGTTCTGTTGCATCATCATCTAACCAAATTTGACCATCCATTAATTTTTGAATTTCGTTGATTTCTTTTTTGGCAAAAGGCAAAGGATTTTCGGGATGAGAAGGCGCAAATCCTCCAAATGAAAGTGTTTTAGAACTGATAGAATCTTGGGTGGTTACTGCATAATATTGATAAGCAATTTGGTATTGATATAATAAAAAATTGCTGCTATTATCTTTCATTGTTAAAGCCTCAAATGGTATATAATTCAATACATCATCTGGAACAATCGTGAGCTTTTGGATAGTTGTCGGAAGTTCTTTCAAAGGCTTTTCTAACAACAATTGGTAGTTTTGATAAGCCAATTTTTTCCAATTGTTAGTGTCAGGATCACTTAAAGCAAGTCGAAACCGTTGTATCTGACCTCCAAAATTGGAAGGTTTAGAAGTCGTTTGTATAAATGTGGTATCACTTGTAATGACAAAGGTATAAATGCTACTATCTCCCACAAAATATTCCAAAAAGGCTTCATCACTTTTCAATTGTTGTTGAACTTCTTGTAAATTAGAAATAGAGCTAGTGTATTTTAATTCATAATAGGCTGGATAATGGATTTCATAATATTGGATAATATCTTCAATCTGTCGTTTGAGTTCTAAGATAGAATCTTGTTTTTCACTTTCTCTTAATTGACTTAACCTCATTTTTAAGTCTCGTTCTTTTTGTAACAAAGGAGCTGGTAATTCTGCTTGTGCCGTTTTTTCTTGAAGCGAATTTCTCAAACTTATAGCTTTACTTTTTTCACTCAATTCAAATGCTTTATTCTCATGAAAATCAGCTCGTTGAGTATATTTCGACAGCTTCAAACAAATATCAACGGCATCTTCAAAGTAAGCATACGTAAAACTGCTTAAAAAATAGGTCGCACTTTCAAAATAGATTTCTCGCCTTAATAAATCTGCTGCATTGAGAGATAAGTCATAGCAATCCAATGCCCTTTTTAAATGTAGCGTGTCTTTTTCTACTTCAAATAAGGCTTTTAAAACTTGTGCTTTATTTTTTAAAATCGTGACAATATATGGATTCGCTTCTATTTGGTCAAGAGACGGATTTTCATAAATATCACTTGTATCTATAAATGAAGGAATCGTTTGATGCAAGGCTTTTTGATGATAAGCTAAGGATTTTTCAAAGTCTTTTTGTCTAAAATAAAGGTCGCCAAGATTAGAATAAAAGGTGGATGCTCGATTGTATAATTTTGTATTTACCTTATTTTTTTGAGCAAATTTTTCTGCTTTTTGGTAGCAATTAATGGCACTGGAATATTGGTTTAAATATGTGTGACAGTCACACAAATCTAAATAAATATCAAAAGCATATCGTTTTTCTTCCAGCTTGATATAAATAGATAATGCTTCTTCCAAAATGGGTATGGCTTCTTGATACCTTTTTTCCTTTATAGCAGTATTGGCAAAAGCATTGACTTTTAAAGAGGTGATTTGAGATTCATTTATACCTGATACTTGAATCGCTTTGTCATATAATGCCTTTATTTTTTGTTTGTCACCTTTTGACCATCGAAAAGTCAAATTAATTATCCAGTCGATATAAAGATTGATTAATGATGGAGTCTTATTGCTTTTTTTGTAAATTTTTTCTGTTTCTTGATAATATTCCATCGCTTTTTCAAAATCTTTTAGGCGGCAATATATTTTAACCACTTCTTTGTACGAACCTGCTAGATAATTTGATAATACTTTTTCTTGTTGATGGGTTTTTATCAACTGAATCGCTTCTTCATAGTGATACTTAGACTTTGTTATATTATCTTCTTGGCGGTAGCCATAAGCAATCCAATAATGTAGATACGCTTTGACTTTGACAGATACAGCATCATCTTCATGGAGTATTTGTTGCTCAAAAAAGCCCAATTGAGTTTTTAGAAAATTGAATACTTGATTGGAATACTCTTGGTTTTTAAGAATAATATTTATTTGTTTTCTCCATTTTTCCCAATCTGCTCTGTGTTGATAAATGCTTAGTGAATCAAAGGCTTGTTTTACCTTATTTTGTGCTTTTGTATCAAGGTTTTGAGTTAAAAGAATTGGATAGTTTTGGAGATTGGGCAAAGGATTTTCACCTTGTGTCTCTTGTGAAATGAAAAGATGCAACAAGCCTCCTACTAAGAGGATATGGAAGAGTAAATGTTTCAT
>JAHDBB010000072.1:6876-16794 GCA_020630635.1 Chitinophagales bacterium | reverse complement strand
TTAGGAAAAAAATAAAAAACATGTCTGAATCTACCCAATCTTTTATAAAACATATCAATCAGTTTGTCATTATTGATGAGGCAATAACGAAAGAAATAGCCGATCTTGCTACGATAGAAACTTTTGATAAAAATCATACTTTGCTCAAAGAAGGAATGGTTGCTCATCGACTTTATTTTTTACACAAAGGCGTTCTTAGAAGTTTTTATTATCAAAATGGCAAGGAAGTGACTTCGTGGTTATACATCGAAAATCAAGTGGCAACGAGTTGGTACAGTTACATCAACAAACAGCCTTCTTTTGAATATTTGCAAGTGGTAGAAGAAGCTACACTGGTTTCATTTACGTATGAGGAATGGGAGCGTTTGTATCAAAAACATCCCAAATTAGAACGCTTTGGACGCAAACTATTGGAAGCTCAAACTTCATTTATCGACTTATTTTCCAAAGGCTATATGTTTGTGTCTGCCAAAGAGCGTTATGAGATGTTGCTTTCTTTTTATCCCGACCTGATCCATCGGGTCAATTTAGGACACATTGCTTCGCTTTTAGGCATTAACCGTATCTCCCGCCAGCGATAGAATTAAAGAGGGTGGATTCACATAATGAACTGTTTAAGGCTTCTGTTCCAGATTAATACAATTAAGCACTCCACCACTATTGGGATGTTGCAAAATACTAAAAAACAAAAAGTTCACATCAGAATTATTACCCTGATAAATCGCCTGTCCATTCATATCAAAATCAGTCGGAAGATAAATATCTTGTTGTAGTCAATTAGAAAAAATTCAATATACCCTTTAATACAAAATATGAATCAAAAGAAAATCACACAATTCATTGAGGGTTATCTAAATAGCCTTCAAAACCAGAAAATTACTGATGAAACTATTCAACAAATAAAGACATATTTAAAAGTGATTAAAGTAAAATCAAAAGACACCCTAATCATTCCCGGTGAGATTTGCAAAGATGTTTATTTAGTTATAGATGGAGGCTTTGTTTGTCGCTATATTCATGAAAAAGACGGCGCAGCAAAAACCATTAATTTTTATTTGGTTGATCTGCATCCTATTATGACTTGTTTGGACAGTTTTTTCACACAAACACCAACAAGTTGTGAATTGAGAGCAATTTCTGATTCGGTAGTTGCAGCCTTGCCCAAAAAAGTTATGGACACATTAATTAGTCAAGATGAATACTTTGCAAAATTTCATTTTGAGGTGGTTAGTACGGCTATGAGAGAAGAAAACGAATTGAAAATGAAACTCATCGCTTATTCTGCAAAAGAAAAATACGATTTTATCATTCGTGAAATGCCTTCGGTCATCAGGAAGGTCTCTTCCAAATACATTGCTGAATTTTGTGGTATCTCTGCCGAATGGCTTAGTAAGCTCAAAAAGCAAGACTAATTTTTTCGATTTTTTCCTAATAGGTGATTTTCTTGAATTAATTCAAGATTTGTGAGTAAAGGCTGCTTTAATTTTACCATTTTTTACTTGTAAATTAAGTATAATGGAAATCAAAGATTCACAATCATCCTATGCACCATTCTACAAGGAAGAAATGGCAGCTATTCAGAAGGAGGTAACAACTCACTTAAATAATCCTCTCCCGTGGGGTACGCTACCCGATGTCGATGCGGTGACTGAATTAGAAAAAGACGGAGATATGCCTATTGAAGCAGGGCATTCCGAAGCCGAAGATGGCACTATTGCAGTAGCTCTAAAAACTTATATGCCAAATACCACTCCTCAAATGTGGGATTGGTGGTTTGGCTGGCATGGGTCGGAGGACGCTCGATATAAATTATGGCATCCTAAAGCGCATATCAGTGCAAAATGGGAAGATGGCAGAAAGGATAATTGTTATATCGGTCGAAATTCCATTATCAAAGAATACATTGGCAAAGAAATTTTAGATGCGGTCATTCAATTCAAATCTCCATTGGAATTTGGCTTTTCGCATGATGCTGTCAATCATCTTGACAAAGCAGTGTATATCTGCGCCAAATTAGGACATCCCAAACTCCCAGTAGATTATGGGTATTTGGTGCATCAAGTAAGGTCAACACCTAATGGAACAGAAATGCGGTCAAGGTTTTGGGTTGGTGGTAAATATGTAGCTGCTCGCCATGACGATTTTTTGAATAAAGCTGCTGTAACGGTATTAAAAAAATTCAAATCCTTACCCGACAATTTCGGTCACGATTTAATGTTGCATTGTGCAGAAGAAATGAATCATTTAGCGTCTATTTTACCAGAGCTGTATAAGCAGTATGCTACCGACGATAAAGTTGCCATTAGCGGAAAAACCATAAACAAAGGCGATGCTAATTTCGAAAAAGTGGTTATGGATACCTTGTTCAATAAAGCACCCGTAACACGAAGACCTGCCACTATTTATGAGCCAAAGACCATAGAAGACATTATAAATATTGTCAGACATGCTAAAAAAGTCGGCAGAAGAATCACCATTACTTCTGGTGGACATAGCTTTAGTGCCAATTTTCTTCGCGAAGATTGCCTATTGATTGATATGAAGCATTTTAATCAATACAGCATGAATGTAGAAGAAAAAACGGCAGAAGCAGGACCGGCTGTTGGCGGGAGTACCTTGATGAAGGCACTTTATAAGGAAAATTTATTTTTCCCAGCAGGTCATTGCGCAGGAGTTTGTTTAGGTGGTTATCTATTGCAAGGTGGTTACGGTTGGAATGGTCGAAAATTAGGCATTGCTTGCGAAAGTATTTTAGGTCTGGATATCATTACTGCAGACGGAGAGTTAATTCATGCCAATAAAAACACAAATGCTGATTTGTTCTGGGCAGCAAGAGGTTCAGGGGCTGGTTTCTTTGGTATCGTAGTAAAGTTTTATTTACAAGTTTACGACTTGCCGAAATATAGGGCTGTTATGGTACATAGTTTTAAAGTAAAACACTTAGAACATGTTTATAGATGGGCGCATGAGGTTGGTCCAGAAATTCCTAAAGCTGTCGAATTTCAAATGCTAATGAGTAAAAACATGATGAATGTATTCGGTCCGGGCATTGAAGCGATAGCACCTATTTTTGCAGATACTAAGGACGAATTCGAAGAAGCACAAAATTTCATGAGAAATAGCCCTATCAAAAGTAAAGCAATTATAAAAACACCTGCTATCAATCCGGGAATTAATGCACTTTACAAAACGGCTATGTCTCATTATCCTGAAGACTATTGCTGGGGCGTTGATAATATGTGGACTCATGCACCTATTGATGACTTGATGCCATTCATTAAGGAGATTGCCGAAACATTGCCTCCATCACCGTCTCACTTTCTATGGCTTAACTGGCACCCTGGCAACCTGAATGAAGATATGGCATATAGTAACGAGGATAACATTTACCTCTCTTTGTACAGTTGTTGGAAAAATCAAGCAGACACTCATAAATACGGAGATTGGGCAAGTAATATGATGAGAAAAATGGAACACTTGTCAACGGGAATTCAATTGGCAGATGAGGCTTTGCACAAACGAACTTTTACTTTTATGGATAAAGAGAAGTTGGATAAAGTCCAACTGATAAGGTCACAAAGAGACCCTGGTGGGCTTTTCCATGAATGGCATAGTAAGCCGGAATAAAACTGGTCACAACAAAGGCTAAAATGTCCATAGGGGCTATACACCTCTACGGCATTTAGCCAGACCAATAAATGTAATTAATGATTATAGGATTATTAGGAGCATTCAAAACATCAAAAAACAAAGCTTTTGATAAAAAATTAGCTCTTTAATAATTTAAGAAAAATTTCAAAAAAAATCGACACAGTTCATCGGGGCTAGTTGGAAGGGTCTCAACGTTGATGACCAATGTATAAAAAATAACGTCCCTTTTTACAATTACGAAGAAGTACTAAACTTAACCAAATAGACCCGATAGCAGCGGTATAAATGCAATGCGTTGGCTACCTAAAACAAGGCTGCATTTATAAGAGCGAATAGCGGGGAGACCCCTCACGACGAAGCGACAATCGTTCTCTCCAAAAAATAAAAGCCATTAATAAAAATCTATAGTTTGATAGCCTTTCGTCTAATCCATTGCTCATTCATCCACACTTCAATCAAATAAACACCTTTAGCAAAATCCACCATTGATACATTCTGCAAAGGCAAAACATCTTGCTCTCTCAAAAGCTGACCCTTTGAGTCATAAATGTTCAAATGAGTTTGAGAAGTAATCCCTTGAAGTCTAAATGCATCATTTATAGGATTAGGAAAAATAGAAAGATTCGCAAAATCCATACCGTCTAAAGATGATAAGATTTCCTCAAACGCAGTCGTATCTACAAATTCCGGAGCCGTCGCAAACTGATAAACCATCCCATTAGGAATCGGTCCATCCAAAAAAAGCGTATCCAATTCATCCACCTCTTCAGAAGGTACCAGCACCAAATTAGGATCACTTGTATCTCCTGTCAAGTAGGCTGTTACCAGGCTCTCAATATTGGGATAATAAAACGACCAATCACTCGGACCAATAGATATAACATCGCCAGGATAACCTTGATAAGTTAAAGCTGGTGAGGAGATTTGGCTTTCCCCATAATGAAGTTCGATATTGTTAGACCCTTCAAAAAACCAAGCTTGTATATTGACAAAATCTAAAGAAAGAGCGTTGGTGGTAATTTCTTCGTAACTACCCGCATTTTTCCACTCAACTTTCAAAATACGCTCCCCTTCTTGCCCTTCCAATTGGTAAGAAATTGGTGAAAGTGTGCCAGGACTTCCCGATTCTGTAACGCTCACCATCCCTCTATCCATCAAATCAATAGACGTAACATTGAGTGCGTGAACAATCTCATTCTGATTCAAAATATCAAAACCTGCCAAATCTTGAAAAAAGATGGTTCCCCCAAAATCATTCAAGTAAAGGGTATCAACAATTGTATCGTTATAAACAAAATCAAAACCAATAGGAATGACATAGTAAGGATCATCCCAAGTCAAATCATTGTTCAAAGAAACAGGATTGTTTAAAGATTGGTAAGTTTCTTGATAAGCATTAAAAATATAATCTTGTTGAGCTGATAAAGTCTTGCCTGAAAAGACCAAGAACAATAAAACCATCAAAGATTTGTAATAAAGTAAAGTTGTATCCATTTATTTGTACTAATTCCGTTTTCAAATATATACTTAAACGTATTTTTCACCTTTTCCGTTTGCTCAAAAGTCAAACTTTTGCAACAAAAAACGCTTTTGTCACTTTTGTGGTAAAAAATCATTTAAAAACCCGCTTAGCCCAATTCGGTATCACCAACACTCCCAACACCAAGTAAGGATAATACGTCAAAAGTCTCCACAAAGCCCCTATCGCCGCTGCCAAACCAACATTGCCAATAAAGTCAATATAAAAGTCCTTAAAAGCAAAATCCGCCACTCCTGAACCACCAGGCGTAGGAGTCAAAAACAAAATCAAGTAAAGCGACAACTGCCTTCCATACAATAACAAGTAATCCCCCACAGGTACAAAAGCCAGAACCAGACAAAGCACCACTAAAAAACGGGCTGACCAAGCCAAATAAGTTGAAGCAAACCCACGTAACCAATATCCCAAAGGCTTTTTGCGAATTTCCACCGAAGCCACCATCATATTTTCTCCAAACTGTACAACTTCTGTATTCCAACGTTTCAAAAATCCAAAAGAAGTTGCTTTATTCAAAAACCATTTAGCCAGTTGAGGATTCACAAATAAACCATAAAAAATCAAGGCGGTATAACCCAACATAATCCCAAAAGCGGCAACAAAAGCATACATCCAAGGATCATCAAAAATCGACTGATAAAGCCCTGTTCCCAACTTAGCAGAAATCAGCAAATGTCCATAATAAATCCACAGTAAAACCGTCGTACTCAAAAAGAAAAAGCTATCCAAAAAGATGGTAAAAAAGATAATAGCCGTCGCTGCACTTCCTTTCACACCCTCTTTCGTCAAGACAAACAAACCTACTGCCGTTCCACCAACCATTGAAGGGGTTACTGCCGACCCAAATTCCCAAATCGCAATGGTTTGAAAAGCCTGTTTCCAAGAAAGCACATCATTGGTCAAGGTCTTAATCCGCCACATATAGGCAAAATGTCGTACAAAGGTGAGTAAAATAGCGAAGAAAATCCACAAGCCTGTCGTCCAATGCCAGTCAATCACTTCAAAACTCTCGGCATCAAACTCTCTAAAAATCAACCACCCAACCACTACCAAGCCAATCAAAATAGGCAAGATAATCCGACTAGGACGCAAGTTTTTCAAGACATCAGAAGAAGGCGTAGAAGAAGACAAAACAAAGCAGATAATTTAAATGGAAAGATATTTTTTCAACTCATGGATCAATTAATAAAACCCGAACCCAATCGGATTGCTACCCAAGAAAAGAACCTGCAATCCGATTGATACAATATAAATTATTTCTTCTTTTTAATTTTATAAGGAGAGAACAGTTCCTCTTTCATCGCAATAGGTCTCCCCGCTATCCGTTCTTATCGCTGTTTGGCTCTACCGCAAGTCTTTTTTGACTTGTGGGCTAGGCTTCAACAGCGATACCACTACTATCGGGTCTATTTTATGAAGGATAGAACATTTATTAACTGAACAGTTTTAGAATTTAAAAATTTAAAATTAGAATTTAATTCATTCGGGTCTAGTTGGTTTTGGAAATTACGTCTTAACACCAGCCCTATTTATCATCATCCTCCAACCCTGTATCCGTACTCCACAAATCCTCCTCCGTCAAATCCTTAATAGCCTGTAATTCCTCCTCCGAAAGATCATTATTAAGACGAATCCAAAAATGGTTCAAATGATCCTGTTCCTCAATCCGAATCCTCAAACGTTTCAGTTGCAACAACTCCAAAATTCCCAAAAACCTAAAAATCGCCTCCATCTTATCCCGACAATCCTCAAATAATTCCTCAAAGTATAACTCTTCTTTCAACCCCAACTTAGAAAAGACAATACCTTTTTCTTGCTCCATCGTATAAGGATACTGCACCACTCGATGTTCTAGGTTTTTCGTTCTTTCCCGTTCCTCCATTCGATCCACTACCCGTGCAAACACCTTCATCAATCGAAACAAATTGAGCGATTCCAGTTCCATTTCATTTTCAAATGTACTAGAAATATTCAAAAGTTCATCTTCGGCTGTTCCCCGAATATGCCATTGAGTTCGCACTTCTGCCAAAGTCCTCAAATCCTGTACCACGCCCTTATACTTCTTGTATTCCAAAAGTTTCTGAACGAGTTCCTGTCGTGGATCTATTTCCACACCTTCTTCATCCAGTTCCTTACGAGGCAACAGCATTTTCGCCTTAATCCGCATCAAACTCGCTGCGACCAAGATAAACTCACTCGCCAAATCAATATTGACCGCCTCCATTTCTCGGATATAAGCCAAAAAATCACTCGTCAATTGATGAATGGGAATATCATAAATATCAATCTCATCTCTTTCAATAAAGAAGAGAATTAGGTCAAATGGACCTTCAAATTGGGCAACTTTTATAGTATATGACAATGTTAATTCTCGTTAATGTTAAACAAAAATAGGTTTTTAGACGTTTTTTGTTAAAAATTTGGGGAAATATAGTAGTAGCGCATTAATTTTGCTGTCCCAAAAATACAAAACTTCTGTCATGATTGAAACCTTATTCTTCATCAAGACAAAATAAAAATCAACATTGTAAAAGATAAACAATAAGGTTTCAATTTTAGGCAAAGAGATTTTTCAATCTATAAGGAAAAAAACACAGTCATAGCAGGGCTAAGACAAGGCTTTTTGACGTAATAGACTGGAAAATATCGAAGCCCAAAATGAAAGATAATTATTTTTCTTTTACATTAATCAAATTGTATCAAAAATGAACATACAAGCTGGTCCACTATTAAAAGACATATACTATCCCGAAGACCTACGAAAACTCAACAAAAGCCAACTTTTTCAACTATCCAATGAGTTGCGCCAATACATTGTTGATACCGTCTCTATTCATGGCGGACATTTTGGAGCAAGTTTAGGCGTTGTCGAAATGACGGTTGCCCTCCACTACGTTTTCAATACCCCTTACGACCAATTGGTATGGGATGTAGGACACCAAGCGTATGGACACAAGATACTAACAGGAAGACGAGAAAAATTCCACACCAATCGGATATACAAAGGAATTAGCGGATTTCCTAAAAGATGTGAAAGCGAATACGATACATTTGGCGTGGGACACTCTTCTACTTCTATCTCTGCCTGTTTAGGAATGGCGATAGCCTCTCACTACAAAGGACAAAACGACAAACAGCATATCGCAGTCATTGGGGATGGAGCATTAACGGGCGGTCTCGCCTTTGAAGGACTCAACAATGCTGGCTGGCTCAACTCCAATATCCTTATCGTCTTAAATGACAATTGCATGTCTATTGACCCCAATGTAGGTGGACTCAAAGAATATCTAACGGACATCACAACTTCTAAAGCATACAACAAAGTACGAGATGAGGTCTGGAATCTCTTAGGAAGTATGAGCAAGTTTGGAAAAAGTGCACAAGATGTAGCATCCAAAGTAGAAGCTTCTCTAAAAGGCAGTGTCTTTTCCCAACAGTCCAATTTCTTTGAATCAATGGGCTTACGCTACTTTGGTCCTGTTGATGGCCATGATGTCAACAAATTAGTGGAGATTTTCAGCGATCTCCAAAATATTCCTGGTCCAAAGTTACTACATTGTGTAACAGTCAAAGGAAAAGGCTTTTTACCTGCCGAAAAGGATCAAACCAAATGGCATGCACCTGGCTTATTTGATAAAATAACAGGGGAAATTCACAAAAAACACCCTGCCAAACCTCAACCACCCAAATACCAAGAAGTATTTGGACGTACCATCATTGAATTAGCCAAAGAAAATGAGAAAATAGTGGGTATCACCCCTGCCATGCCATCAGGTTGTTCAATGAAGTACATGATTGCAGATATGCCAGATCGAGCATTTGATGTAGGTATTTGCGAACAACATGCCGTTACTTTTTCAGCAGGTTTAGCCACACAAGGATTGACTCCCTTCTGCAATATCTACTCAACCTTCATGCAACGAGCTTACGACCAAGTCATTCATGATGTAGCTCTCCAAAACCTTCATGTGATTTTCTGCTTAGATAGAGGAGGATTAGTGGGAGCAGATGGAGCAACCCATCATGGCGCATTTGACCTTGCCTACTTCCGTTGCATTCCCAATATGGTCGTAGCAGCTCCAATGGATGAGCCAGAGCTTCGTAATATGATGTACACGCTTCAATTAGAGAAAAATGCCGTTCCATCCTCGATTCGTTATCCAAGAGGTCAAGGAGTTACAGTAGATTGGCGCACACCAATGCAAGAAATGGAGATTGGGACAGGACGACTCATTCAAGAAGGCGAAGAAGTCGCTATTTTGACCATCGGGCATCCTGGCAATTTTGCGGTAGAAGCTTGTCAAAAGCTTGCAGAAAATGGCATTTATCCAGCGCATTATGATATGCGTTTTGTCAAGCCTTTAGACGAAGAAATGCTTCACGAGATATTCCAAAAGTATTCCAAAGTTATTACGGTTGAGGATGGAGTTATTCAAGGTGGGTTTGGTTCTGCCGTTTTAGAATTTATGGCAGATCACCGTTATCAAGCGAATATCACCCGTTTAGGCGTTCCAGATCGCTTTATTGATCATGGTACTCAAAAACAACTTTGGAAGGAATGTGGCTATGATGCTGCTGCCATTATAGAAGCTGTCAGAGCAATGGTAGGAGAAAAAGTAGAGGTAGAGTTTTAAGGTATTCTCAAAAATCAACATATTTCAATCGGATTGCTAGCAAAAATGAACTAGCAATCCGATTTTTTTATACTTGAAAGTGTTTTTATTAGGAGC
>JAHDBB010000072.1:0-6776 GCA_020630635.1 Chitinophagales bacterium | reverse complement strand
AAAAATGAACTAGCAATCCGATTTTTTTATACTTGAAAGTGTTTTTATTAGGAGCGAAAGTTGAGTGCTTCGTCGTGCAGGAAAGTCCTGCTATCCGTTCTTATTCGTGTCGCCAACGTTTTAGGTAGCCCACGCTTCTACACGAATACCACTTCTATCAGGGCTAGTTGGAAAGAGTCTCTCCCTATAGAAACTGAACTGTACAACTATCTAAAATCAGAAAAACGAGTCTGTGTAATTCCAGGAATATGTTGTTTGAGTTCATCCAACAAAATATCTTTGGTATTATAACCATTGATTCGTTTGATTTCCTCACCTTCAGGATTGAATAAAATAATAGTAGGATAAGAAGTTACAAACAAATCTTTGACAAGGTGAGTATAATGTCCTTTTTCACCATCCACCATATAAGGAAGATAATGGCGATTGATAAACCTGCCTGCATCAAAATCGGCAAAAACCTCTGCCTCCATCTTTTTACAAGGCATACACCAATCAGTATGAAACATCAAAAAGTAGTTTTTTTCTTTTTCCTTTGCTTCCTTTTGCAATTCCTCATAAGTACCCAACCAAAATTGAGTTTGGGCATTCAAATAAGCACTTGCACTAACCAATAAAAATAAGGAGAATATTGTAAAAAGATATTTTTTCATTATGTATAATTTATATAGTATCCAATTTTTAAACCTGACTCATTACTTATGCAATGATACAATTTTTTAGACGGAATCTATCCTTTATTGTTTAATTAATCGCCTTTATTAACACTTTTAGAAAAGAATGAAGAAAAAGAATCAAACTATTATCAAATAGGCATAAAAAAAAGGGGCTTCCAATGGAAACCCCTTAAGCAAAGCTTAAACTTTAAATGTATCACAATCCTAAAGCCTTTAAAGTCTCAAAAGGCACGGAGGTTCCTTGTACCCCAACAGCTAGACCATTATCTTCTTGAAACTGACGAAGAGCTGCTCTAGTTTGACTCCCCATAATTCCATCAATTGGTCCTGGCTCGTACCCTCGATCTTTCAGTGCTCTTTGAATTCGAGAGATGTTGCTAGAAGTTTGCTTAGAATCACACAAAACTTCTCGCCATTCAGTAAAACCACCAGAGCGAATCAATCGTCGAGTGGTAATGGTTTTGAACTCCGCAGGGATTTCCGTTTCGGTAGCCGTTGCAGGAGTATCTAATACTTTTTTAGTTACACTTTTGTATTCCGGTGGAATAGATTTTTCTTGTACAGTAGCAGGTGTTTGTACAACTGTACGGGTGATTGTTTTTGTTTTACCAGGTACAGGTACTTCACGAGTAGAAGCTGATTCTCTCAACACTCTACGAGAAACAGATTTGTACTTAGCAGGTATTTCTTTTAAACACCATACTCTACAATCATCTGGATTACTTGATACACAATCAGGTGTTGCTTTACCTCTGACCCATTGAGTGGTAGCAGGTGAAACCAAAATCTCCTCTGTTACTGTTTCATAAACAGCAGGTACAACTTCCAATCGAGAAGAAGGATCTTGCACCACAATTTCTTCTGTTACAGTAGTGTAAGTAGGTGGTACAACAGTCAAAACATTATACCCCTCTTTTACCATAATTTCTTCCGTCACAGTTGTATATTTTGCAGGGATAATTTCTAAACGAGAAGATGCTTCTTTAGAAACTATCTGTTCTGTCACTGTCTCATACTCATCTGGAATTACACACTTAGCAAAACATTGTCCTGGTTGGGCATCAGGCGGAAGATCTTGCCCAAATACAGTAGGAGCAGTTAATAATCCAGCCCCAACTAAAAATAATGAAATTTTTTTGTGTAGTTTTCTCATATTCTATATTTTAAAAAATATTTTGAAATGGGACATATGATTGTTCCAACAAATCTAAACATTTTTAGTGAAAAGCAGTGGTTTAGTTCAATATATTTTACAAACTTTTCCTCAGAAAAGAGGAGGTTTTTATGTATCCACTTAGTTATTAAGTTAATATGATTAAATGATTATAAAATATTTAATGTTAAAAATAGCTTGTGATTGATTACTTTTTTCTGAAGACTGTGTTATTGCTGGCACTTTTAACATTTCAAAAACAATGCCAAAGTATCATTATCACCAAAATATAAATGAGAAAATAATATGTATTTGAAACATATATTACTATCAAAAGCAAGAAATGTTTCATTTGATCAGCGATGTTGATCGATCAATATGGTGTTTCCATCTGGGTCTTGGATTATAAAGCAACATAGTCCTGATGTGCTTTCATCTACTTCATTAAGAAGCTCTACTCCTTTTTCTTTAATGTGTTGTTGTATCTGTCTCACATCGTCAAAATCCTCTACTTCGCTAGCGTTTTCGTCCCATCCAGGATTAAAGGTCAACATATTGCCTTCAAACATCCCTTGAAAAAGCCCAATCAGGGCATTGCCATTTTTCATAATGAGGTATTTTTTGGTCATATCACCTCCAAAAACTTCAAATCCAAGATGCTCGTAAAATTGTTTGGAAACCTCAAGGTTTTTGACACTAAGACTTACAGAAAAAGCTCCTAATTTCATATTTGATTGATTTTTTGATAAAAAGAGTCTGGTTCTATGGGGTTCTTTCCTCAACGATCTAGACCTGATAGAAGTGGTATTCGTGTAGAAGCGTTGGCTACCTAAAACTTGGCGACACGAATGAGAACGGATAGCAGGGAGTCCTGTCACAACGAAGCACTTAAACGTTCTCTCCTAAAAAAAGGAATAGGATGAACATGGGTGCAGCCCAGATTGTCGCATTAGTAATTTTGTTGAGTGTTATTTGACCATTTTTAGAACCATTTTCTGTGTGTTTTGACTGTTCATTTCCTTGTCTTCGCCAGACGGGCCTTCATTTTTCAGTCGATAAAAACGAAGCAAAAATCTCGCTAAACTTATGGTTCTTGGCGCAAAGCCAACACCCCGCCACCCCCAAGTTTAGCAGGCCAACGCTTCTTTTTCGGTTTTAACGTGCCTGCTACATGACTGTTTTTTATATACGACATCTTGGGATGCACCCATGAACATGATGTGTTTCGAGATTAATAGGATTTTTAGTATTGACTCAAAATCTCTTTTCCAAAATGCTGGACTTATTTTTTAATCATTACTAAAAAATCGTTAGTGAATCCCATGCATTAAGCGTTTGATAATCGGGGCAAGGATCAGTGTAATCAAAGCACAAGCAAAGGAAACAACTGCAATTTGGGTAAATACACCTGTGTAATTGGCTAAAGATTGAACGCCTTCTATCATCCCTTCTGTATTTCCTAAACCTGTTACAGATTCAATGACATTGCTCCAAAAGGGACTTTGTTCGCCTCCACCTGTTGAGGTTACTTTTGCGATAATTCCTGCGATATAGTGTGCGCCCATCGAGGATAAAAAGAAAACTCCCATAAAAAAGGCAACCGCTTGTTTGGGTGCTAATTCAGTTACTTTCGATAAACCAATGGGCGAAACAAATAATTCTCCTGTGGTGATGAAAAAATAACCCATGATTAAAAAGATAAAAGGGACATTGCCACTGGCATCCATAAAATTGGCACTGAAGGCGAAGATGAGAAAACCGAAACCTAATTGGGCAATACCTAAAGCATATTTTAAGGGCGTTCTTGGATTGCTGCCACTTCTTCCTAACCAAGTCCACATGGCAGAAAAAGGAATGGCTAAGAGAATGATAAACAAGGCATTGATAGAATTGGTTTGGGCGGCATTCATCATAAAAAGATTCACATTTCTTTCTGCAAATAGTGTGATAGAACTTCCTGCCTGCTCAAAAAATGCCCAAAAGACGGTGAGCAAAAGGGTGATAAATAGAATGACAACGATACGACCTTTTTCTACATTGGAAACCCTTGTCATAATGACCAGTGTAATGATTAAAGCAACTAAAAAGACGATTCCAACAATGGCTCCCATTAATTCTGCTCCTAAAAAGGATAAATCGTTGAAGTAAACGAGTAAGGAGGCAATCGGTACTAGTAGAAAGGAACCTATGTAAATCAAACTATCCATATTGCTTTCCTTGTATTCTTTGGGCTGTAAACCTTTATTGCCAAATACGTTGCTTCGTATTCCTTGCCAGAAGAAAAGGAGTCCCACGACCATTCCGATTCCCGCTAGACCGAATCCGTAATGCCATCCATAGGCATGTCCCAACCAGCCACATAATAAGGGAGATAAAAATGCTCCAATATTGATTCCCATATAAAAGATGGTAAAGCCCGAATCTCGCCTTTCGTCTCCTTCTTTGTATAAACTCCCAACAAAAGAAGATATGTTAGGCTTGAAAAAGCCATTGCCCACTATCAATAAACCCAATGCTCCAAAGAAGAACAGGTCTCCTGGAAAAGCCATCGCAAAGTGTCCCAATGCCATTAGGATACCACCTAACATGATCGATTTTCGATAACCCAGCACTCTATCTGCTAGCATTCCGCCTAATAAGGGAGTCGCATAAACCAATGCTCCATAAGCAGCATAAATACCAATTCCTTTGATGTCCGCATCTTCTTTTCCTAAGTGTACAAATAACTCGCTGGTCATGTAGAGCATTAATAAGGCTCGCATTCCGTAGAAGCTAAAGCGTTCCCAAAGTTCGGCAAAAAAGAGGTAAAACAAGCCTTTGGGATGCCCAAATAATTGAGGTGTTTCCTCTTGTGTTACCATGTCTTCAATTACATTGTGTTCCATATATTTTTGGTTTAGGGATTTTTAAGTGCCTATGCATAAATTATCATCATTTTTGAGCTAGACTATTTTTTAATAAGACAAGGCATTTTTTGCTACGGGGCAGACCTTCTGTAGCAGGGCTATTGGCACAAAAAATAACGAAGAATTATTGAAAAAGAGGCACTCATAAAATGTGTTGATTATTTAGGTTTAGGTACTTGTATTGCTAAAAATAGTATTTCATTTTTATAATTGATAAAATTGTGCCAAGTATATATGTCGCTGTCGGCTTTTTTTCGTTACTTGTAGTATTAATACCTTCATTTATGAGTGAAATTAAACGCCAGAGTATTTTATCCAGCTTATTTATGTATGCAGGGATTGCTGTTGGCTTTGTAAATATCATCCTTTTATTTCCAGTAGTTTTATTGACTGAACAGTATGGGTTTACTCGTTGGTTGTTGATGATTGGTTCTACGTTGGGCTTGTTTGCTCAATTGGGGATTCCTTCGATTACCTACAAATTTTTTCCGTACTTCAAGGACAAAACTCAAAAACATCATGGCTACTTGTCTTTGGCTTTATTGTTGCCTTTGATTGGGGTTGGATTGGCTTGCTTGTTCGTTTTTATCTTTCAAGATTTTATTATCGACCAATATAGTAAACCTGAAAGTCTGGATATTATTCAACAGTATTATTGGTTGTTGATTCCTTTGACGCTTTTTGTGGTGTACTACAATATCTTAAATGCTTATTCGACCTCTTTGATGCGAGCAGCCGTTCCTATATTTTTTAGGGATGTGTTTGTGCGCTTGGCAACAACTATCATCTTGTTATTGCATTATTGGCAGATTATAGACTTTAATGCCTTTGTCATTGCTTATACCATGATTTTTGGCTTACAAAGTGTAGGTTTATTGATTTTTCTCAAAAGTATTGGAGAGTTACAATTTAAATGGGACTTCTCAAAGTTTTGGTCTATGTCAAAAGAGATGATCCGATATGGAGGCTATGCTTTGTTTTCGGGTGGAGCAGCTTATATCGTGAGCAATATTGATGGCTTGATGGTCTCGTCTTTGGCGGCTGACCAGTTAAAAGATTTGGGAATTTATTCGGTTTTCTTTTTTATTGGAACCGTCATTATGGTTCCTGCCAAAGCGATTACCAGTATTTCATTGCCTGTAGTTGCCGAGAGTTGGAAAAATGATAACTTGGCTCGAATTGATGAAGTCTATAAGAAAACTGCCATTACTCAATTGGTCGTGGGCTTCTTTTTATTTATCTTAATTTGGAGCAATATCGACAACTTTATCGCTTTGTTGGCTTCGATGGGAAAACCTGAATATGAGGCTGGAAAATATGTGGCTTTGTTTGTGGGATTGGCAAAATTATTTGATGGGGCAACTGGCATCAATGGCGGTATTATTGTCACATCGAAGCATTATCGTTTTGATTTATTGTTTGTCATCGCTTTGATTGGTTTGAGCATTTTGACCAACTATTTATTTATTCCTCAATATGGAATTTTGGGCGCAGCGATTGCGACAGCATTTACTGCATTTATTTATAATTTTGGAAAGTTTTTATTTGTCAAATTTAAGTTTGGATTACAGCCTTTTTCTAAAAAAACGTGGTTGACTATTTTGGTTGGAACATTGGTTTTGGGATTAAATTATGTCTTGCCTTCATTGGACAATTTTATTTTGGACCTCATTTATCGCTCGGTAATTTTAGGAGGGTTGTATTTGGGATTGACTTTCTTTTTGGAACTTTCGCCAGAGATTAATAAAGCTATCAAGCAGGTGTTGAAGAGGGTGGGCATTTAGTGGTTCAATTTGTGGTTTGGGGACGAAGGGACGTTTTGGTTCATTTCGTGGTTTGGGGACGAAGGGACGGTTTCGGTTCTGTTCATGATGAGTTTTCGACGAATGAATGAGTAATCGTCCCTTTTACGTCCCTTCGTCCCAACATGTAGAAATTGAAGATTTTGTCCCTTAAAAAAACGTTGAGACCCTGCCAATTAGCCCCGATAGTAGCGGTATAAATGCAATGCGGTGGCTTCGTAAAACGTTGGCGCATTTA
>JAHDBB010000699.1 GCA_020630635.1 Chitinophagales bacterium | reverse complement strand
TAGTCGATAGTCGATAGTCGCAAACGAAAATGTGGGTCTTTGGGTTACAAATATTTTGGGACGACGGGACGTTTGAGGTTCATTTCGTGGTTTTTGGGACGGCGAGACGTTTTATTTTTATTCAAATATAAATTGTGATTCGCTTAATAAAACAAAACGTCCCTTTATGCAACATTCGTCCCTTCACGTCACTTTTTCCAGCTACTAAGTAGTACAGTCCTCAACGATCTAGACCCGATAGTAGTGGTATTCGTGTAGAAGCGTTGGCTGCCTAAAAAGGGGCAACACGAATGAGAACGGATAGCGGGGAGACCTGTGACGATGAAAGAGTAATAACTGTTCTCTCCTAAAATAACTTTACATAAAAATACTATTTATTGTAACTTTGCATTAATTGTAACTTTGCATTATAGATATATACAACAAACTTCTCAATAGATATTTAGCCATTTATTGAATTTAGAAAAAATAAAATGTCAGACCAAGAAAAAAAAGATAATAGACCCAAATTCAATTATTATTGGATATATGGACTTTTAATTTTAGGTATTATTGCTGTCTTCTTTTTTGATCCAGGCAGCGACCTAGATCGTACTACAGAGCATGAGTTCTTTAGGATGATGAAACAAGGAGAGGTTGAAAAGGTAATGATTGTGAATGAAAAGAATGTGCAGGTGTACCTTAATGAAAAGGGCTTGAAGGCAAAGGAACTTCCTACTACTGGTTTGAAAGAAGGAAAAAATCCTAGTGCTAATCTCACCTTTGAACCTGCTTCTTATGATAATTTTGTCGAAGAATTTAAGGATTTACAAAAAACCAATGAATCCAAAGCACTTCCCATCGTTGAGTTAGATAAGAAGGAGGAACATGATTGGCGTTCTGGAGTTTTGAGTTATCTGTTGCCTTTATTTATTATTGTTGCCATTTGGCTGTTCATCATGCGACGTGTAAGCGGCGGTATGGGCGGCGGCGGCGGTCAGATTTTCAATATCGGCAAATCTAAAGCAACGCTCTTTGATAAGGATACTTCAGTCAATGTCACTTTTAATGATGTGGCTGGATTGGAAGAAGCCAAAGAAGAGGTGGTGGAAATCGTTGATTTCTTAAAAAATCCGAAGAAGTATACTAGTTTGGGTGGTAAAATTCCCAAAGGTGCTTTGTTGGTTGGTCCTCCAGGAACCGGTAAAACACTCTTGGCTAAGGCAATGGCCGGTGAAGCAAAAGTTCCGTTCTTTAGTATTTCGGGTTCAGACTTCGTTGAAATGTTTGTGGGTGTTGGAGCTTCAAGGGTTCGTGATTTATTTAAGCAAGCAAGAGAAAAAGCACCTTGTATCATCTTTATTGATGAGATTGATGCGATTGGACGAGCAAGAGGGCGAAATGTGATGCAGGGAAATGATGAGCGTGAAAATACGTTGAATCAGTTGCTTGTCGAGATGGATGGTTTTAGTAGTAAGAAAGGAATCATTATGATTGCCGCTACTAACCGACCTGATGTATTGGATAGCGCACTTTTGAGACCAGGACGTTTTGATAGACAAATCGCTATTGATCGACCTGATAAGAATGGAAGAGAGGCTATTTTTAAGGTACACATCAAACCATTGAAAATTAATAACAATATTGACCTTCAACGATTGGCTGAACAAACGGCTGGTTTTGTCGGGGCGGATATTGCCAATGTGTGTAATGAAGCTGCTTTGATTGCGGCTCGTCGTAACAAAACGGCTATTGATATGAAAGATTTCCAAGATGCTATTGATAGAAGTATCGGTGGTTTGGAAAGAAAAAGTCGTATCATTTCACCAGAGGAACGTGAAATCATCGCTTATCACGAGGCTGGTCACGCTATCTGTGGTTGGTATCTGGAACACGCTGATCCTCTTTTGAAAGTAACTATTGTACCAAGAGGTATCGCTGCATTGGGTTATGCTCAATATATTCCTAAAGAGCGTTACTTGTATCAAACTGAACAATTAGAAGATCAAATGTCTATGTTGTTGGGTGGACGGGTCGCCGAAGATATTATCTTTGATAAAATTTCAACAGGCGCACAAAATGACTTGGAACGGGTGACAGAAATGGCTTATAAGATGATTTCGCTGTATGGTATGAACGAAAAGATTGGTAATATTTCCTTCAATGAACAAAAGGGCGAATATAATTTTAAGAAGCCTTATTCGGATGCAACCGCTAAATTGATTGATGAGGAAGTTCAAAAGATGATTGGTGATTCTTATGATCGTACCAAGAGTCTTTTATTGAGTAAGAAAGATCAATTGGAATTGATTGCACAGGAGTTGTTGGAAAAAGAAATTTTGTTTAAGTCGGATTTAGATCGCTTGATTGGTAGAAGACCGAGTGAGGTGCTGGCGGAAGAAAGAGCTGCTCGTAATAGCAAGGGTAATGTGGCTGATGCAAGAAAGGATGCGGATGGGGTTTCGGATTCGACGGATGAGGAAAAGACTTAGATTAGTGAGATGTGACTGATGACAAGTGACTATCTTTCGTTAGTAACGAGAAAAAATAAATATATATGAAGGGATGCTGAATTTTATTCGGTGTCCCTTTTTTTGTGGCTTCATCCTAAAGAATGAAGTAAAGCCTTTTTAGCTTCATCCTGAAGAATGAAGTAAAGCCCTTTTTAGCTTTATCCTAAAGAATGAAGTAAAG
>JAHDBB010000071.1:12969-16985 GCA_020630635.1 Chitinophagales bacterium | reverse complement strand
CACAGAAAATGGTTCTGAAAATGCTCAAAAAAACACTACTATGCGACAATCTGGGGTGCACCCCCAAATTTCCACGAACCACATTCATGTATTCGCAGCAAAAATCACAGACAGAACCAAATGTCACCAGTCAAAAAATAATTTTTTAATATTCGACTTTAAAGTATTTCTAATTTTTTCCTAATAAAAGTTTACTCTATCATTTTTTTATGTACTTTTGATGTTCCCCAAAAGCAAACGAGTACCTTTTATATATGCACGCAACTGTCAAAATACAAGAAGCCTTAGAAGTCATTCAGGCAAAAAAACCCAACTTCACCCCCCAAATTGCACTGATTTTAGGTTCTGGATTAGGAGTCGTCGCCGATGAAATACAGGACGCTACCGTTATCCCCTACCAAGAGATCCCGCACTTTCCAGCCTCCACTGTCAAAGGACATGCAGGACAATTGGTACTAGGTCACTTGATGGAAAAACCTGTATTAGCCATGCAAGGTCGTCTACATTATTACGAAGGTCACCACATCAGCACCTTAGCTTTCCCCATTAGAATCATGAAAAAACTAGGGGTTGAAAAACTGCTTATTACTACTGCAACTGGCGGAGTCAATCAAGACTTACAAGCAGGAGACTTAATGCTGATCAAGGACCACATCAACTTCACTTTTACCAATCCGCTTATTGGTCCCAACCTCAAAGAATTTGGACCTCGTTTTCCTGACACCTCTCAAACCTACACGCCAGCCCTCCAAACTTTAGCCAAACAAGTAGCTCAGGATCAAGGAATTACATTAAAACAAGGAAATTACTTTTTTGTCACAGGTCCTTCTTATGAAACACCAGCAGAAGTTGAAATGGCAAAACGTTTAGGAGCCGATGTGGTTGGGATGTCTACTGTACCAGAAGCCCTTATTGCCACCCATACAGGCATACAAATCTTGGGCATTACCTACATCGCCAATATGGCCGCAGGTATCTCGCCCATTCCTCTCACACATGCCGATGTGTTAGAAACCATGAAACTGGTAAAAGACGACTTTATAAAGCTTATCAAAGGCATCCTCGAAAAAATATAGTACAGATTGTGATATAGCAAGCTCTATTAGTCACAAGTCGCTTGTGTCAATAGCTACCTATCACCCAAAACCAACTCAATACAAAATGAACTACTTAGATCAAATAAAAGAAGCCACTTCCAATATCCAATCTAAAACACAATACCAACCTACTATTGGACTAATATTGGGTAGTGGATTGGGAGTTTTAGCAGACCAAATTGAAGATGCTGAAAAATACCCTTATGAGCGTATCCCACATTTTCCTGTTTCAACAGTAGAAGGACATGCAGGACAACTGGTTATCGGGAAGTTAAAAGGTAAATCTGTAATCGCTATGCAAGGTCGTCTTCACTTTTATGAAGGCTATTCCATGAAGGAAATAACCTTCCCTGTAAGAGTAATGAAAGCCTTGGGAGTCAACACTTTAATCGTCACCAACGCTTGTGGTGGCTTAAATGAAGACCTTTATCCAGGTGCTTTAATGTTCATCCGAGATCACGTTAATCTAATGGGAACCAATCCCTTAATTGGCGAAAATCATGACGAATTGGGAACTCGTTTTCCTGATATGTCACAAGCTTACAACAAAGAATTGATTGCTTTAGGTAAACAAGTGGCGAAAGACTTAGAAATCGACACCAAAGAAGGTGTTTATTCAGCGATTACAGGACCCTATTATCTATCAGAAGCCGAGTTGATTATGGTCAAACGTATTGGGTCTGATACCATTGGGATGTCCACCATCCCTGAAACCATTGTAGCCGTACATGCTGGTATTAAGGTATTGGGTATCTCATGTGTGACAGATATGGCCGTTCCAGAAGCAGGTTTAGAGCCGTTGACCCACGAAAAAGTAGTCGAAATTGCCAATAAAACCCGTCCCAAATTCATAAAATTGGTCTCTGGAATTGTGGATAGGATGTAATGCTGGAGTTCTATTCGTGATTTTTGGGACGATGGGACGTTTATGACGGTTCTGTTCGTGATTTTGAAACGGTGGGACGTTTTCTCAATAGCACAAATTAATTTGATGTATTAAAAAATAAAACGTCCCCTCACGTCACATCGTCACCTTACGTCCCTATTTAAATCATTAAACTTGATTATTAAAAAATAAACGTCACATATCGTCCCTTTACGTCACTTTTATCTGACCCTAAGAAGTACTTACCTCTACCAACTAGACCCGATAGTAGCGGCTATGCTGAAAAGTAGCGTTGGCTACCTAAAACGTTGGCATTCAGCATAATAGCGGATAGCGGGGAGACCCGTAACGATGAAAGAGTAATAACCGTTCTCTTCTCTATTAAAATTCTTTGAGTAAATAGATGTGTAGAGAAAAGGAAACATTCTTCAAAAGTTCAATCGTTGTCACTCAATCATTTTGAACAAGTTTCATTTTCCATCTATTGAGCAAAGAATAACCCCTAAAAAATGAATAGGATTATAAGATTTTTTCGGGATTGATAGGATTTCAGATACTGAATAGAAACACCTCGTCGTCAAATAGGATTTTGGGATGATTTCAAAATTAATAGGATTTCGGTTTATACTTAAACTCACAAAATGAACCCAAAAAGTCACCAGTCACTCTCACTTGTCACCTAAAAAACTATGGACTTAGCAAACTAAAACAACTAACTATGAGAATGTATGATATTATCCTCAAAAAGAAGGAAGGAAACGAATTAGCTGAAGAAGAAATCAACTTTTTTGTCAAAGGATTTGTCGAGGGAAACATCCCTGACTACCAAGCTTCTGCCTTTTTGATGGCAATTTACTTCCAAAAACTCAACAAAAAAGAAACACATTTGCTCAATAAAGCCATGATGTATTCGGGAGATGTGATTGATTTATCCGCTATCGAAGGCATTAAGGTTGACAAACATAGTACAGGAGGCGTTGGCGATAAAACGACTATTGTATTGGCTCCATTAGTGGCGGCAGCAGGCGTGATGGTCGCAAAAATGACGGGAAGAGGCATCGGACACACAGGCGGTACATTGGATAAGTTTGACGCTTTTTCTAATATAAATCTCGCTCTAAATCAAGAGAAATTCATCAAAAATGTACAAGATATTGGCATTGCGATTAGTGGACAAACGGGCAATTTAGTTCCTGCCGATAAAAAACTCTATGCCTTGCGAGATGTCACCGCTACAGTAGATAATATCTCCTTGATCGCCAGTAGTATTATGAGTAAAAAGCTCGCAAGTGGAAGCGATGCCATCGTTTTGGACGTAAAAATGGGCAGTGGTGGCTTTATGAAAACCCAAGAACAAGCTCTTGAATTGGCGGAAGCATTGGTCGAAATTGGCGAAAATATGCAGCGTCAAACCGTCGCTGTCATCACACAAATGGAAGAACCATTGGGACGAGCCGTTGGCAACGCATTGGAAGTAATCGAAGCCATCGAAACCCTCAAAGGAAATGGTCCCAAAGACCTCGAAAACCTTTGCTTAGAACTAGGAGCCAATATGCTGTTACTCGCCCAAAAAACAGACAGTTTAGAAGCAGGAAAACAACAACTTTTGACCCATATCAAAGACGGTTCTGCTTTAGCAAAATTCAAGCAATTCCTTGATTATCAGGGCGGTAACATCCAAGAAATTGAAAATACCAGTCTTCTCCCTCAAGCAAAATTCTCCCAAGATTTATTAAGCAAAACAGACGGTTTTGTCAGCGAATTAGACGCTAGAGGAGTCGGTACAGCCTCCATGTTATTGGGCGCAGGACGCAAAACCAAAGAAAGCTCTATCGACTTGGCAGCAGGCATCTATCTACACAAAAAAATAGGCGAAAAAGTCGAAAAAAACGAGCCTTTAGCCACTCTTTACGCCAATGATGAAGCCCTCTTTAAAGACGCAATCCACTCATTATCAAACGCTTATCAATTCTCAACGACTCCACCACCAGCTAACCCTTTAATTATCGAAACCGTTAGAGGTCAAAGCGTAG
>JAHDBB010000071.1:0-12869 GCA_020630635.1 Chitinophagales bacterium | reverse complement strand
TTACTTAACATAAAAATAATTATTATTGACTTTTAAAGAACGAATATTGCAAACATGTAGCTTTTTTAGACTTTTATATCAAAGCATCACAAAAACACGAATCTAATTAACATAAAAAATATTATTATTGACTTTTGAAGGCAATATCCTAAAGAATATTGCTAAACTAACTTCATCAACTTAACATAAAAAACATTATTATTGACAATGGATAAAAAAGTCCTTCAACAATGACCAATTCTCTATCAGTAAGAGAATGAATTACATAGCTCAAAAAATTAGAAAAATAAGGTGAAAACGAGGAATTTCAGTCCCGAAAATAATGTCCAATCCTGGTTCTATTATGAATTTTTAGCGACGAAACTTGGATCTGAAAAGGAATCAATTCCTTCTCTTTGAAAAATTTATTAATTTTTGTTGAACGAGGGATTTCAATCCCTTGAAAAACAGTTATGGGTCGTTTAACAAAATACGAACTTACTTATTTTTATAGTATATTCAATCAATACTATTTTAATCCGAAGTTCACATTTTTGAGCGAGGGATTACAATCAAACCTACCAAAAAGCCCAATTTACCCAAAAAACCCCTATTTTTACCCCTCAAAATCGACTCACAGAAACATAACATGCAAGAATACATTGATATTTACCAAGACATTGTCATCCAAATCCAATCAACTACAGGGGCAACAGGGACAGGATTTTATGTCAAAGAATATGACCTCATTGTTACCAACGAACATGTCGTCAAAGACTATCGAGAAGCCATCATCAACGGCAGTTTATTTCATACCCAACTTTCGACGGTATTGTACTGTGACCCCATGTACGACATCGCCTTCCTAGCACCTCCGCCCAATGTTGAGTTTCCAGAGGTGCATTTAGCTCTTGACAATAGCGTGAAAGAAGGTCATGAAATTATGGCGATTGGACATCCACATGGTCTAAAATTTACAGCGACACAGGGGATTGTCTCCAAAGCTCGTCGCCTTCAAAATAACATCAACTATATCCAAATTGATGCAGGTATCAATCCTGGTAATAGTGGCGGACCTTTGGTCAACAAAGAAGGGCAAATTGTGGGGATGATTACCTATATGTACATTGGTGAAAACTTGGGCTTTGCGCTCCCTAAACGCTATTTCAATAAGACTTATGAGGAATATCATGCAGGACATCATGGCAAAATCGCCCAACGTTGTTCTTCTTGTTCCAATATTATTGAGTATGAGCAAGTCAGCAGCAATTACTGTCCCAATTGTGGGGCTACGATGAATTTTCCGAAGTCGGTCAAAGATCATCAAGTACATGGTCCTGCTCAAATTATTGAGGAAATCATCGCAGACTTGGGCAAAAATGTGCAAATTTCTCGTAGAGGACAAAACCAATGGGAAATTCAACAAGGAAGTGCGACCATCCATATTTACTATATCGAACACTCTGGTTTTATTATGGGCAATGCCCATTTGGTGCGTTTACCCCGTAATCAAATTGGTAAAATCTATGAGTATATGCTCAAAGAAAACTACGGCTTGGAAGGTCTTTTCTTTAGCGTCAACAATCGAGATGTAGTCATGTCATTTTTCATTCAGTCCAAGCATCTCAACAAAAAAACAGCCTTTCCGATCTTTAAAAATTTCTTGGAAAAAGCCGATCATTACGATGATATTTTGGTCGATGATTATGGAGCCATTTGGAATAAGTCGGCGGAATAAATACTCTAATGGTGAGTTATGAATGATGAATTATGAATGCAGTTCATTTGTATATTTTTTTTGGAGCGAAAGATTTTTCTAATGGTTAATTGTGAGTCCACTCTGAAAAGTCTTTTTTTGATTTTATTATATTATTTCAAAATATGTATTGATTGACAAAAAACAATGCAAACAAATTGAAAAAATTTTAATAAATAAGCTATTTTAGCTTTTCGGAGTAGGCTCAATTGTAAATGATGAGTTATGAATGCAGTTCATTTGTATATATTTTTTGGAGCGAATGGTGGATGCTTCGTCGTATTAGAAAGTCCCGCTATTCGCTCTTATGAATGCCCCAAATATGACATTTTTTGAAAAAATGTCATATTTCCACGCTACCTGCATTCATACCGCTACTATCGGGGCTATTGGGGGGATGGACACGACCTTGCTAGCTCGAAAGAAAAACATAAAATGAGCAGCAAGTCACCAGTCACCAAAATAACTATCTTGCTTTTCAAAAGATTACAAATAATCTGGAAAGTATTGTTCTATAAGTGTCATTAATTTTTTCTTGGTCAATGGCTTATTGGAAAAATCATTAATAATATCATATTGAGCAGCTTTTTCTTGATCACTGCTAGCGTCAGAGGTGGTCAACATACACACAATAATGCCTGCTTTTTGTTCCTCATCTAATTTCACATATTCGTCTAAAAATTCCCACCCAGACATCCCTGGCATATTGATGTCCAAGAAGATAATTTCAGGATTGGGATAGGCTCCATCTATCTGTTCACATAAATAGTCCAGAGCTTCTCTTGCCCCTAATTTGACTGTTATTTTTTCAGTTACATCAGCTAATCGAATTACTCTTTGATGAATATAATTATCAGCTTCATAATCGTCTATTAAAAGAATGTTGCGGAGTTTCTTTTTCATTTAGTGTCATTATTTTTTATATACAAAAATCAAGTGCAAGTACATCTTTCCTTATAAATCCCTGTTCATTTTTTGAATTGTAAAGTAGAATTTACTTCCATTCTTTGGGGAAGATTCCACCCATATTTTTCCATTGTGAAGTTCTACTATTTTTTTGCAAAAAGCCAAGCCTATTCCATTTCCCTGATATTTGGAGGATAGGTGTAATTTAGTGAACATCTGAAAAATTTCTTTGTGTTTTTTTTCGGGAATTCCAATACCATTGTCTTCTATACAAAATTCCCAAAAACCTGATAACTCACGCCAAGAAAAATTGATAATAGGCGCATGATCTGGGTTCTGAAATTTGATGGCATTGGTCATTAAATTTTGAAGTAGTTGTTGCATTTCCATCTTAAAACCATAAATAGTCGGTAAATCATGATAATGAATAACGGCCTTTTCTTCTTTAATAAGGACTTCTAAGTCATTGAGTACTTCCTTAAATAAATGATCCAAATCTAATTTTTGAGCCTGATTTGATTTTCCAATTCGAGAATAATTCAACAAGCCTTGAATCATTTCTTGCATTCGCTTTAGGGAATCGTCAATAAACGTAAAATAAGTATTCAGGTTATTATCTGTTGTAGTTCCGTATTCTTCTTTGATAATATCAACAAAACTACTCACCGTTCGCATTGGCTCTTTTAAGTCATGAGAAGCAATATAAGCAAAATGCTCCAGTTGTGTATTTTTCTCTCTTAATTCATTAGATTTGTCTTTTATTTCTTCTATATAGTGTTCATTTTCATAAACAAAAAAGTAATATTGTGCCAATATCATTATTCCTATCAAGGCATCATTGATAAGGCTAATGGTCTTTGAATAAGGTATATTGATCAAGGCTGGAAATTCAAAAAAATAGAAATGACATTCGATGTAGATAAAGGAAAGTATTCCTGTAGCAGACCAAAAGATTTTTTTCTGAAAATTCTCTTTTCCTAAAAATATCAGTGGTAAACCCAATAAAGCAAATAGGAAATATTGAAAATGTAAGTCTGGACCAACAATAAGGGCAAACGCAACCGTAAATCCGTTGGCTATCAATAAAAAGGAGATTCTTGAGATGAAGTTTTTTTTAAAAAAATTGAGTGTTGGAGGGACCAATGTGGCAACAATAGAAACACCTATAAATATCATAACAGGGAAGGGCCAACTCGCTACCAAGCCATAAAGTAAGACCACACAAGCAGTTGAGATACCAATAATAGACATACTATTAGCCAACCTTATCTTTTTTTCTATCTCACGATCTATACTTGAATCAACACCCAAATTTTGAAAATTTTTGATATGCTTAATCATAAAATGTTTGGAGATTGGAAATTGAGTTTAAAAAAATCACTCATTCTTATAATTAGATAAATGCCAGTAAACAATATACAAAAAAACATCATCATTCTCAAATATTTTTTTATTTGATTATTTGATTATTTGATATTGTTTTAAGGTGAATTTTGGGGCTTAAAAAGCGTTTTTTGACGTTGCTTGCAAAGCGTTTTACGATTAAGCTCTTCAAAATTTTATCTATTCTTCTCACTTTTAAAAAATGCCGTTCAAACCATTGACCATAAGAGGTTTCTACCTTGCCTCAATAGCCCCGATAGGAGTGGTATTGCTGCTCGAAGCCAAGCCCAGATACAAGGCACTTTGAAAGTGTCTTATCTCAACCAAGCCGCAGCAATAAGAACGGATAGCGGGACTTTCCAATGCGACGAAGCTATAAACCCTTCGCTCCTAATAAAAAAACATAAAAAATAGCGTTTCTTTCTATTACGACTATTCATCACTAAAAACAGGTATATACCACAAAAAGCAACTTCTGCGCCACAACACATAAAATCCTCATAATCAAATATTTAAATTAAAAAACAGCTTTCCCACCTCCATAAAGCACCTAAATATTATTAAAATCACACCTCAAAAAAGATATAAATTTGTAGATTAATATAAAGGCATGGATGCAATTTTGCTGCTAACCCTCAAACAAGCAATGTATGATTCAAAAACTAATCATTAATAGAAGAGGTCTATTGCTTCTTCTATTCCTAACCAGCCTCCACAGTCTTGCCCAATCTGCCATAGACTGTCGCTTCACACCCAACCCTGAAAACTGTCAAAACTATTGTGTCTTCCTTGAAATTTCATCCCAAGATGGACCTGTCTATATCGGTAGTTCCTCTATGAGATTTAGTTATGATGATTCTGTCATCCGTTTTTCAGGAACTAGTATGGATGGAGTCACAATAGGTACTTACGAATCTATTAATTTCGATTTTAATGATGGAACCGACCCTAGTAATCTACCAAGTAATGAATGCACATTTATTCCATCTGGTTTAGAAAATCCGATCTCTCCTTATACTGAACATAGTTTTGATGGAGGTACGCCAGGTGACTTTCTCAATACATGGGTTTTAAGTGTTCCTACTTTATTTGGTGCGCCTGCGGCTTGTCCATCGGTGGCTGAATGGGTTCCTGTTTCCGAGATTTGTTTTGAAGTTTTAAACCCCAATGGTGATCCTGACTTTCGTTTTACAGGAACCCAAAATGGACCTGTCCAAGATTTGACAGGCACTAATTTCAATAATGATACAGATCCACCTATAAAATATCAAAATGGTACTTTTGAAGATTTGAATATGCCTTTTGTTGCTTTATGCGGAGACAATGTAGAAATCTGGGGATGTACCGATCCCAATTATTGCAATTACTTTGAGTATGCCAATGTCGATGATGGCTCTTGTAGCAATGGTGATCCAGGTACAGGCAATACCAATATTTGTGAAGGTGACACCGAAATTTGGAATGAGGCAACCTGTTCTTATGACATTGATGAAGTACGTGTATTGGGTTGTATGAATCCCATTGCTCAAAACTATAATCCTGCTGCCAATTGTTCTGGCAATTGTACCATCGTTGGAGAATGTACCGATGAAGAAGCTTGTAATTATGATCCTGTGGCAACGGTAGATACCGATGATTGTACTTTTACTGGAGACTTGTGTGGAGATAATTTAGTCTTAGATGACAATTGTGAATGCGTCACTCTTATAGAAGGATGTACGGATGAAAATGCTTGTAATTATGATCCTGAAGCGACTTACAATGACAATAATTGTTTTTCTATGGGTGATTTCTGTGGTGGCAATAATGTAGTAGATAACAATTGTGAATGTGTCCCAATCATAACAGGTTGCACCAATGAATCAGCTTGTAATTACAACCCCGATGCCAATACCAATGCTGGATGTTTGTATCTAGATTGTGAAGGGGTTTGTGGGGGAAATGCGACACAGGGAAGCTCTTGTGAGGAAGGTTATGTCTATAATAATGTTTGTGAATGTGTCGAGGAAGAAGATTGTGGTCAATGTGGTCAAGATGGTCCAACCAATCCACCTAACGACAACGAAAATAACCATTGCCAATCCATCATCATTGTTGCCCAATCACAAATTGATGACTTTGAAGAATTGTACGGTTGTGACACCATTTTTGGAGACTTGATTTTAGAAGGACCCGATGTTATGAATATGTATCAATCGGGCTTAACCCAAATAAAAGTCATTACAGGGGATCTCATCATCCGCAATACCAATATAGGAGGCACTAATTTTGCAAGCCTCAAATACATTGGAGGTACTTATTGGGTAAGAGTCAATCCCCATTTGGAAGATATGCATGGCTTTAACTTGGATTATGTAGGAGCTATCAAAATAGAACACAATCCGAATTTAGAAACATTTAATCGGGTATTTGAAAATCCAGGTGGTCATATTCCTGGTAGTGTTTATATTGCTTTTAACCGATACTTAGAACCTGATCTTGGCAACCTTGAAAGCATTGGAGGAAATCTTAACTTACGAGATTGTCTAGGAATCGTTACCTTAGGACATTCTTTTGAAGACCTCAAACATATTCAAGGTGGTTTAATTATTAGAGGAATGGAACGATTGGATGATATATCTAGCTTAGATAGGTTAGAAAGTCCTTTGAGTTTTTTACATATTTTCGATAATGATCAACTTGCCGATTGCTGTGTCCTCAATTGTGCAGTAGAAGATATGGTGGTAGAAGGTGGGGAAATCCTCATTGGGGACAATCTACCAGGTTGTAGTAGCTTGGAAGAAATTATCAACAACTGTGGTCCCTGTGTGGTAGCCACCAGTTGTGAAGAGTCCTTAGTGTTCACCAGCCAAAATGACATTGACAACTTCCTGCAAAATGGCTGTGGCATCGTCAATGGCGATGTGTTTATTAGTGGAGATGACATCGTAAATTTAAATGGTTTACGAAACATTCATACCATTCAGGGAAGTCTTAAAATTTGGGACAATCCACTATTGACCAACTTATTGGACTTAGAGAACCTCACCTCTATTCAAGACAGTTTATGGATTCGCATCAATCCATCTTTAACGGGTACATACGGTTTACACCAGCTTCAATATATCCATTCCATTCGCATCGAATACAATCAAAGTCTGGAGAATGCTTTTGGAGTAGGTTGGAGTTACAACTGGTCATTGCCTGGTGATTTATACATTGCATTTAATCAGTCTCTCTCCTCTGTTAATTTAAATGCTTTTGACAATGTTGATGGCAAATTGACGATTCGAGATTGCCCTTGTAACAACCTTATTGGAAACGATTTTCCAAACATTGGAGATGGTTTACTCATTAGAGGTACAACCCAATTAGAAGAACTGGATAACCTAGCACATAACAACATACTCAATTTCTTACATATTTATGACAACGATGCTTTATCAGACTGTTGCCATTTAGCTGATTGGGAAGATCATGTGTCTAGTAACAATATAATTATCAACGATAACTTATCTGGATGTAACAGCACTGAAGACATTGAAGATAACTGTCCTTCTCCATAACCTAAAATCCTATTACTATTTTGGCTAGGAGCGCATGGTGGGATGCTTCGTCGTATCAGAAAGTCCCGCTATCCGCTCTTATGAATACACCCTCGCTCAACCTGACAGTATTTTAAAAATCTGTCAGGTTTGCTTGGCTATTGCATTCATACCGCTACTATCGGGGCTATTTTGAAAAGGTCTAAACGTATAGTAACGGAAGTATTTTAGCATTTTGAAATTTAGATTCAAGATGAGGCGAAAAATGAAGTCATAGCAGGGTTACGACGAGGCTTTTTAACGAAAGATTGGATCAAAAGATCATTACCAAATGTGGAATTTATTTTTTTCTCGTTACTAAAGAAAGAAAGTATTGAAAAGTATCCACTAAAACCCATTGCATAATAAAGTTGACAACCATTAAACAGTTTCACCGACCCCAAAGATTTTACTCATAAGATCTTTGGGGTTTTTCAATTTTATCAACTTGTCAACAACTCCATAAAAAGCAACTTCAAAAAAAATAGAAAAATCGTTGAAAATAAACCTTGTAGGAACAGATTGCATCTGTTCTCACATCCAAACCATAAAATTTTACTTTACGCAATACTTAGTCTGTATACTAACATCCATCCCCAACCACAAGTAATTGATTAACAATTTATTAGGATTATTTGGAAAAAATTTAGTAGTTTTATCACAAAATCCAAATCAATATGAAACAAATAGTATCTTACACCCTTCTACTATGCTCCTTAGCGGGCTTTTTATCCACTCAACACATACAAGCCCAATGCCCCAATCCGCCACCAGACCCTAGCTGGACGATTACGACCTGTAATGCCTTTTCCAACCACACCATCAACATTTTTCCTACCTTTGTTCCAGGCTCCTTTGTCAATGATATTGACGGCAATGGAACGACCATAGATATAGGAGACTATATTGGTGCATTCTATACCAATGATATGGGGAACTTGACTTGTGCAGGTTTTGAACAATGGACAGGCGGCAATATTTCCTTTCCAGTTCGTGGAGATGATCCTGCTGTTACGCCCTTAATTGACGGATTCAATACAGGCGATGACCTAACGATGGTTTGGTACATTTGGGATGCGAGTACAAGCACCACCATTGGTCCTTTAGAAGCCACTTTCCACCCCAACAATTTCTTCGGATTTGGCTTAATAACCAACCAAAATATTTACGCTGTTGATGGTTCCAGTGCGATTCAATCTTTTTTTTGTTTAGGTAATTGTCCGACCACTTCTGCCTGTCCTCCTTTTCTCAACTTAACAGGCAATCTAAGCAACGAACTGTATGAGGCAATGGATTATATTACTGCTGATAATGCCAATGTATCAAGTGGTGATACTGTCACTTTTCACGCCAACGATTATATCGAACTCACGCAAGATTTTGACGTTTCCATCAATGCACAATTCACAGCAGACATTCAACCTTGTGGCACGACTCCTGTACCTCGTCCTGTTGGAACAAACGTAGAAGCCAAAGCACCTATAACGAACGAATAGTTTTTACTTTCTTTTAGCTATTTTATTTTTTAGGAGCGGACTGTTGGTTACTTTGTCGTAATGGAAAGTCCCGCTATCCGCTCCTATAAATGCGCCAACGTTTTAGGCAGCCAACGCATTGCATTTATACCACTCCTATCGGGGCTATTTTTGAAAGGTCAGAACGTGATGGTTCTAAATGCAAAAAAGTCTTTTCGTCGATACATCAAACCGCTTAGGAAGCTAAAAATAGTTTGCCGTTATGTATATATTTTTGCTACCATTTCTGTCATTCATTCTATTCTAATTCACCAATCAAAAAAAATTCTGTACATTCTTCTAATTCATAAAAAATTCTGTTCAAAAAACGGACACTCATTCTATTCTAATTCACCAATCAAAAAAAATTCTGTACATTCTTCTAATTCATAAAAAATTCTGTTCAAAAAACGGACACTAAGAAGTCGAGACTGTACCAAATAGCCCCGATAGCAGTGGTATTGCTGCCCGAAGCCAAGCACAGATACAAGGCACTTTCAAAGTGCCTTGTATCTCCCCAAGCCGCAGCAATAAGAACGAATAGCGGGACTTTCTAATGCAACGAAGCACCCAATCCTTCGCTCCTAATAAAGAAGATTGCCCTCAAAAAACCCACCCAAAAACTTGATATTTCCCCAAACTTTTAGGACTTTTGTAGCTCAAATATTTCACCAATGAATGAAGCAAATTTCCCTGTCAAAACCACTCTACCTGTCCAATGGGGCGAGATGGATGCATTGGGACATGTCAACAATGTTACCTACTTTCGCTATCTCGAAACAGGTCGTTTAGACCTCCTCAATCAAGTCGAATTGTACCGAGAAAACTGGGTACAAGGTCTTGGAACTATCCTATTAAAAATCGACTGTCGCTACTTCAAACCACTTGTTTTTCCCGATACCATACACATCTACTCCAGAGTCAGCAAAATAGGAAATACCAGTATCACGATGGAACAACTCATTGTTAGTGATAATTTGGGAGAGGTTGCGACAAGTAAAAGTGTGCTTGTGACCTTTGACTATCGTACCCAACAAAAAGTCCCTGTCCCCGATAAGGTAAAAATAGCCATCCAAGAAATTTCAAAAAAATGAAACTATTCCAAGCTAAAACCCTCCAAGAAATCTACGATTATGCCGAAGCCAACACCTCTGAATTTTACAACTGTTTCCAGCAATTTCAGTTCGGAAGATTGGCTGCTACTTTTCAAAAATTTGCTTATGAAAACCCTAAAAATAAGGAGGCAACAAAGGCAAAATGGGAAGAATTATTTTTTGATTTAGGCATACTTTATGACGATTTTTTTTCTATGGATACCGTTCCTGCTCACCTCAAAATCAAAGCTCCTCAACAAGCCTTTCTCAAAGAACGCATCCAACAAGCTCAACATCCTTTTTTCATTTCTCGTTATGCTCATATCTTACATCTATGTATAAATACAAAGGAAGAAAAGGAAAAATATGGTAAAATAGCGATTGATGCTTACTTAGATTTTTATGACATTTTTGCTTCCTACTACCAACAAAACCCAATAAAAAAAGAAGAAAAACCTTTTTTGATAGAACTCTTCGATCACCTCACTATCAACACTTTTTTACTAGCGGTCAAACTCAATTATAAAATCGAAAAAGCCAAAAATAATTTACTATTTACCCTTCGTCAAGAAAGATGTTTGGAATGGGAAATACTATTGCGTTTTGCTCTCAAACATAAAAAATATTTTGACCAATTAGATTTTATTGGCTTCCAAAAACAATGTTTCAAAATCGGCTATCGCATTATGGAACCCAGAGACTTTCAATACAGTGGTGTCGCCTTAGACTATTTTGAAAAAGGGAAAGAATTAGCTGCATTTACTGGTCGAAACATCTATGACTGGGATAAAATCATTGAGGAAGCAAAGTTGTATCTGGCAAACATCATTGCCCATTATGATCGCATTTATGAACATATCAGAAAAGACGAAGAGAAAAAATAAAACCTATGAGCCATTTTAAATTTGAAGATAACTACTACTTTATCACTTGCAATAGTATTGATACAACCAAAGCAATGGAGAATGCCATCAAAAGCACACAAGCGGCTGTCAAACATTGGGTAGAATCAAAAGAACGTCCTTACTGTGTCGAAATCCAATATTTAGATGAAAATGAAGATGAGATAGACTTTTGGGAAACGGTTGCTAGTATAAAAGAGGTTCATCCAACTGCTGAAAAATATATCCAGTACTGTATTCAGTGTTTGGAAAAAGATAATTATATCGTAGAGGATGATGAAACACCTTTGGCGGGTATTGCGATCTATCAGCTTTGTATGGCGGATAAATCCTTTATCAAATACTACTGCCAAATGATTCCGCTTTGGGATTTGGGACACGAATGTAACGAGTATGAGTACATTGAAAATATCATAGAAAAATATGGTTGGTGTGAGGAAACGGCTGATTTGATTGTCGCTCGTGCTGGTTCAGACGGACTCTATGGTTTGCAACAGTTACGAGAACTATCCGACTTGATTATTGAAAATAATGCACCTTTGGAAGAAAGTGCTTACTTTAAAAAGTTGGTCAAAGCTGTTTATGATTATGCTTGGAACAATCAATATCGTTCTGTTTGTGAAAAAGATGCAAAAGAGATTTTTGGGTATAAAATGGGTCCAGCCGCTTTAAAAATTGCCCTTGAGATGGGATTGAAATAGAAATTTATCATTGAAAAAAATGCGTACGCTACTCTTATTATTTTTATTATTTTTTTTAGATTCTTGTACTATGCCAGCAACCAATGCTCCTTATAATTTAGAACAACCCAATGAAACTTTTATCCTTCCGAAAAAACTGAATGAAGTATCGGGGCTAAGTATGATTGATGACTCTACTATTGTCGCAGTACAAGACGAGCGTTCTCTCCTTTTTTATATTGACACATTTACAGGTAAAGTTATTGCACAAGAAGACTTTGGTAAAAACTCGGATTATGAAGGGATCACTCATATCGAAAAAACCTTCTATATCCTTAAAAGTAACGGAACCATCGTCAAATATCATCCCAACAAAAAGGATAAAAAATATCATTTTAAACACAATAAGAATTTCGATTTTGAAGGACTGTGTGCAGATGTTCCCAATAAGCGTTTATTGGTCGCTTGTAAAGAGCCTGGTAAGAAAAAAGATAAGGAGTATATCATCATTTATGCCTTTTCTTTGAGAACCAAAAAGTATCAAACAGAGCCTCTATACAAGATAGATAAAAGCAAGATTCATAAAAAGTTTAAACCATCGGGTATCGCTATACATCCAGATGGAAGCATTTATATATTAAGTTCTGTTTCACAAAATTTGTTGATTCTTTCGGATCAAGGTCCCGTCAAAACTTTTAAAAACCTATCGTTACCTGACAAACATTTTCATCAACCAGAAGGGATTACTTTTAATTCTTATGGTGATCTTTATATCTCTAATGAAAAACGTAATCGGAAACCGACACTGCTGCGTTTTGAGATGAATTTTTAGTGCATATTACTGTTCAGTACTTGGTTTTTGGGACGAGGGGACGATTCGGTTCTTTTCGTGCTTTTGGGGACGAGGGGACGATTCGGTTCTTTTCGTGCTTTTGGGGACGAAGGAACGTTTTCGGTTCTGTTTGGGCTTTTGGGATGACAAAACAGTCTTTATTTCAAAGACAAGTTGATTCAATTTTATAAAGTAAACGTCCCAACATGTAAAATCTGAACAGTCCGTCCCTTCGTCCCAACATGTAAAATCTGAACAGT
>JAHDBB010000070.1 GCA_020630635.1 Chitinophagales bacterium | reverse complement strand
AAGACGAGCCAATAAAAGCAAATCTTTGATATTTTGGATAGGTTTTTTCATATATTTTGGTGACTGGTGACTGGTGACTGGTGACTGGTGACTGGTGACTGGTGACAAGTAACTTTTGGGTTCAGTCCTTAACCAACTAGCCCCGATAGTAGTGGTATAAATGTAATGCGCTGGCTTCCTAAAACGTTGGCACATTTATAAGAACGGATAGCGGGACTTTCCAAGAGGACGAAGCAATGAACTCTTCGCTCCTAGTCTAAAAAATGAATAGAATGATTAGACTTTTCGAGATTCATAGGATTTGAAATTTTGAGCTAAAACGTCCCGTCGTCCCAAAACAAAAGCAAGTAATGAACCATAATGCGTCCCCTCGTCCCAACATGTAGAAAACAAACCACAAAGTCACCAGTCTCTAATCGATCAATTCTCGAATCACATCATCTGTCGTCATTCCATCGGCTTCGGCTTCAAAATTAAGGAGTAAACGATGGCGCAAAACAGGAGCAATCATCTTGTCCAAATCTTCTTGGGTTACAGCAAAGCGTTTATGCATCAAGGCGTGAGCCTTCGCTGTCAAAATCAATGCCTGACCAGCTCTCGGACCAGCTCCCCACTTAACCCATTTTTTGATGACTTCCGTCTCACTACTTTTAGGGCGGGTACTGCGAATTAACTGATTCGTAAATGCAATCCAATCAGGACTAATATGAACTTCCTTCACCAAATCTTGAAAGATCAAAATATCTTCCCCTCTCAAAATTGACTGGACTTTGACCCCATTTTTTTGAGTTGTTTGTTCCAACATTTGATACTCTTCGTTGGCTTCTGGATAGTCGATTTTGATGTATAATAAGAAACGGTCTAACTGGGCTTCGGGAAGTCTAAATGTACCCGATTGCTCGATAGGATTTTGGGTGGCTAAAATAAAGTAAGGTTTTTCTAAGTCATAAGTTTTACCACCATACGTTACCGACTTTTCTTGCATGGCTTCCAATAGAGCAGCTTGTGTTTTGGGAGGTGTTCGATTGATTTCATCAGCCAAAATAATGTGGGAAAAAATGGGACCTTTTAAAAACTGAAAATGCCGTTTACCTGTCTCTGGATTTTCCACCAAAATATCTGTACCAATAATATCGGAAGGCATTAAGTCGGGCGTAAATTGGATGCGTTGGAAGGGTAAATCTATAGCTTGGGCTAAGGTGCGAACCATCAAGGTTTTGGCTAATCCAGGAACGCCTTCTATGAGTGCATGACCACCTGCCAAGAGCGCAATCAAAAGCTGATCTCTTACCCATTCTTGACCAATGATAATTTTGCCTATCTCTTGTTGAAGTAAAGAAATCTTGTCTAGTAATTCGTGTATTTGTGCTTCTGTCATGGAACCCATTTAACTTATGGAGCTTAAATAATAAGTCAAAAATAAAACACCTGCCACCATCACAAACTTGACCGCATTACTCGCTCGTTTGAAGTCGCTACTTTTGTCCGCTTGCAATAATAAAATGATGATGTAGATCAAAGGAATTTGTAAAAAGGTAAAAATGAGCCGAATCGAACGAACTTGGTAAAAAGGAATATTTTGACTTTCCTTAAAATCAATCGCTTGTTGGACTTGATACCAGGCTAATAATCCCATAACCATCACGACCAAACCCATTGTGATATTTTTAGTATTTTTGATTCCCAAGACGATGGGGACCGTTTTGCAATGCGTCATCTTATCGCCTTTGATGTCTTCCATGTCCTTAATCAATTCTCGGATGAGTGTAACTAAAAAGGCAAAAACTCCATAACCTATAAAGAAAAAGTAAAGATAATTATAAATTTCGGGCATTCGTTCTTGAAGGTTGGCGGCTAAGGAGGTTTCATAAATAAAGACGATCCAAACCACCAAAGCGGTCAAGAGGCTAATCACTAAGTTACCAATTAAAAAGCGTTTTTTGAACCAAGTCGAATAGAACCAAAGCATCGCCATAATCGCAAAATGAATAAAACCTAAGTACCATTTGCCAACTTTCATTCCCAACCAAAAGCCCAAAGCAATCCCAATTCCATTTAATAGTAAATGCCAGATGATGGCAGAACGACGAGTGATGTAACGGTCAATAACGATGCGTTCAGGTCGATTGATTTCGTCCGATTTGACATCAAAATAGTCATTGATAATATAACCTCCTGCTGCAATCAAAACTGTTGAAAGACATAAGAGCAAAAATTCGGTAGTCGTCAATGCTGATTCAACCGCAACGAATCCATTATTGAAAATGGGCATCAAAACACAGTAACGCAACAAAAGTTGTGTCAAGAAGATGATGATGAGATTGGGTAATCTAATCAAACGAATAAATGCTACCAATGTATTCATAATGATTGGGGATGAATAGGTATATTTTAAAGACTCCAATGCTCATTTAATTTCAAAACTTTTTCGATAACATCTCTCACCGCTCCTTGCCCACCATTGTAAGGTGAAATATAGTTACAGACTGCTTGTACTTCAGGAACGGCATCGGCAGGACAACAAGCCAAACCCACATGTTGCAAGACTTCTATATCAGGCAAATCATCGCCAACATACAAAAGATTTTCTTTCTTCCACTCGTAAGCATGTTGTAAAATTTCAAAAGTATCCAACTTACGTTTCAAACCACTATGAATTTCTGTGATGCCTAAACCTTCTAATCTTTTGATGACTCCTTCCGATTTTCCACCCGTTAAGATGACGACTTGATAGCCTTTATGGAGGGCTATCCGAATGGCTTGTCCATCCTTTGCATCCATCTTTCTCAACAGTTCTCCTTTTTCCGTAATCAACAAGCTGCCATCTGTCAAAACACCATCTACGTCCAATAAAAAAGTCCGAATTTCTTTGAATTGTTGTAAAATATTTTCTGTCATAGTTTTGATTGAATACTTTTAGTAAAATCCCTATAAAGTTGTTCATATAGTGGATTTTCTAGTAAAGATACGTGTTTTTCGATAGTTTTCACATCTTTCCGAATGGCTGGTCCTGTTTGAATCTCAAAAGGCGGATGAATGGTGGCTTTCCGAATGGTTTCGTGCAACAAAGGAACGAGTAAGTCAAACGGAATATTCTTAGAAGTAGTGATTTCTTGGGCGATTCCCAGTAAATGATTGGTAAAATTATTGATAACCACAGCGGCTAAATGTAGGGTTTGACGTTGGGCATCATCAATATAATAGACGTTTTTATTGACCGTTTGGGCGAGTTGGTAAAGTGTTTTTTCGGTTTTTGAGGTATTGCCATCGATGCAAAATGGGATGCTTGTCCAGTCGGCAGGCTGTTTTTTTCTAAAAGTTTGAAGAGGGTAAAAAGAGCCAAAATGCTCATGTTTTTTCAGTCGCAAAATGCTGGCAGAACCCGATGTATGTGCTACAATTCCAGAAACATGGAGTTGTTCTGACACACTTTCAATGGCATCATCTTTGACTGCGATGATATAAAAATCGGCTTCATCTCGGACATTTTTCAACTGATTGGTCGCCTTTGCCCCGACCTTTTTGGCCAAGCCATAAGCCTTATGATATTTGCGGCTAAAAATCTGTTGAATGGTGTGTCCCGACTCTTTTAGAACGAAGGCTAAATGATGGCCTACATTGCCTGCTCCAATAAGGGTAATACGTTTTTGCATGAACCAATTTTTTCACACAAGATAAAGGGAATCCTTGAAATGGTAGGTATTTGAAAGAGATTTTTTATGGGTGATTTTTTCTTTTTGGAGAGAATGGATAGAGCTTTGTCGTGCTGGGTCTCCCCGCTATCCGTTCTTATAAATGTGCCAGCGTTTTAGGTAGCCAACGCATTACATTTATACCACTACTATCGGGTCTAGTTGGTTGAGGAAAGGTACTTCTTAGTGCCAGTTTTAGAACAGAATTTTTTTAGAATTAGAAGAATAAGCAGAATTTTTGCTCCTGTAATTTTCCAAAACCTTTTGTCTTTTTAAGAAAGCTTTATTGATGAGAAGTAGAGACCCTTCAAAATAGCCCCGATAGAAGTGGTATCGCCCTTGTAGAGCAAATTCACGAATTTGCTCTACAAGGGCGATGAGAACGGATAGCGGGACTTTCTATGACGACGAAGCTCCGAACCTTTTGCTCCTAAAAAATCAAATAGAAATGTCCCGTTATCTCTAAAGTCCGAACCGAATCATAATATCGACTATTGACTGAAAAACTATGGACTTTTTAATCCAATTTTATTTCAGCGATTCCCAATTTTGCCTTGTTCAAAAACCAGACATCAATGTCTGTGACTTGTACGACTCCATCTAAATTGGCATCGGTCAAAGAGTAGGTTTGGTTAATAGCAGGCATCTCAAACCATTCGTCGTAGTCGGTGAGTTGAATGACATTATCGGGTAAAAAATTGGCGGCTAACATGCAAGCAATTTCATTATATTCTACCTGTTGAAAACTTCCCAATGCTTGGTCTACATCTTCGGAAAAGTCGAATTCCATGTCTGCACTTCCAATGATAGGGGCTTTGGAAACAATGTCTAAATGATTGCGATGTCTTAGTAAAACATAGTACTCTTGTCCTTCTTCGACCATAGCCATTATATCTGCCCCATCTGTGCCTGCTAACTCGCCATCTTCCTCTAAAATAACGGCTTTACGAAATACTAAGTCTGTTGTTGGGTCTCCTGCAATAGATGGAGTGCCACGTCTGAGTTCTAGGAGCATCCAATCCACCATATCACCGGGAACATAGATGTCATCTTCAAACGCTTCTGTACCTTCATAAAACCAAGGGGCATCATTATAAGGTTGTTCTAAAGGAAGCAAGCCTTGTTCCTGTAGATTCGTGTTCATCAAGTTGGTTTCATCGTTAAAAGGACCTTCCAAAAATACCTTAATTTCTAATTCTGCCTCTATCATATTGCTTCCGATCACATTGGAGGCATTGGGAGTTGGTTGATTAAAAGTGACAACTTCCTCACTACCATCGGGATACAGCCCTGTAGAAATATCGGTATTTTGAGCTTCATAAGAAAGTGAGTCAATAAAAACAGGTCCACCATTGTGAACTTGAACTAAGCCAATTTGTTCGCCACCTGTTGAAAGTTTAAAATCAACATGCAATGGTCCTTGTTCTACCTCTCCATCTGCCCACAATAATAAAAAGCCTTGTGCAGGAATGGTGGTCAAATCAGGAAAACCTGTTGGAATTTGCCACAAAGTTGGTTCTTCCAAGTTATCCGTCATATACATACCACCAATGTCAATATCTTCGTTTGTAGCGTTAAATAGCTCAATCCAGTCGTCATATTCTCCATTTTCATCTGCAATCGTTGAATCATTGCTCGCCATGAACTCATTGATAAATAAGCCTGTCTTTAGATCTATTTCTTCAAAAACAGCCGTAATGGTATCATCTTCATCAAGATTTATAGTAATTGAAGGGTCTGTAGATTCTATGGCTCCTGTCCAGTATAAAAACTGATAGCCGTCATTGGGAGTTGCTTCAAGTCGAAGCGGTATATCTTCAAAATAAGTACCTGTGAAGCTCGTACTGTCGGGTGGAAGTAATACTTCTTGTGCATAAATATTTCCAGCTCCTTCTTCTGAAATGATCGTAGTTAGTTCATAGATACCTTCTAAATCAAAGGCATCAATATATTCTGAACGAGCATATTCGGGACGCTCGCTCAAAAATTCTCCCATATTCTCCATGCGAATGTACCAAGTATCCATATCTTCAACACCTCCTTGATCCTCCCATCTTTCGATGTGATAAGGCATCTCTAATTCTACAATACTTTCTAGGTCTGTTAATTTAGGTAAAACCCGTTCTTCTCTAAATGCTACATTGAAGAGACTGGTAGAACGTTGACAAAATTCATTTTTAAATTCTTCATTTTCTATTAATGCATTGAAAAGAATCTCATAGGTCCCAATATTGTTTTCAATAATATCACTATCAGAACTTCCTTGTATGGCTCTATCTAGATCATTAAGTAAAAAACGCCACTTTCCTTCTGGAGTACGATTTCGCCACATACGTCTATTGCCTATGAGTCCTTTATTATCCAAGTAAATTTCAGCCGCCATATAGTCTATGTATTCTTCTACATTCAAAAATGTTTTGACATATTCATAGTTATCTTCATCTTCCATATCGTTGTCTTTCACAAAATCCATCATCATCAAAAAATGTTCTTTATCTCCTTCGGTTACTTCTAAACCAGAAAAAGATTCGACAAAGATATTTCCTTTCAACATATCAATATTGTCAGGATCAGCTCCGTAGTTTAGTTCTACATAATCATCATTGTATTTTTCTCTAAGATTATTGATACCAAAGTATTCGCCATTAATGTATAAAATAGCAGGTTGATATTCTTGGAAAGAACAACGAAAATGCTCTGTTAAGAGGCTTTGGCCAAAACCATCTCGAACCATCGTTAATTCCCAATCATCACTAGAGCTTCTTATTAAAAACGATTTGAACTTGTCTAAATCTTTTGTTGGAAATAATTGATAGTCTAAGGTGGTAGAACCTTCATAGTCATCTACAAAAACAGAAAAAGATTTTTGAGGATAAAAAATGGCGGAACGACCAAAAAGTTTGATACTAGCTCTAAAATCAAATTCATAGCTTTCGTCCTCGTCGAAGTATTCCAAATGAACGGCTTTTTTCCAATCTTTTCGTTCTTCCAATAAATCTTCATCATCAATATAAATTCCTGCTTCTTCGCTAAATAACTCATAAGGGTCTGTTGAAATAGAAATGATGGGTAAGTGGGAGTTTTCATCAATAAAGTAAGTTCCAATGAATACATCACTTGGTAGATAATCCTCTTGAAAAACAGCCGCTTTAATTACTGTTGTTTCATCTACATCAAAAGGACCAGTATAGAGTATGTCATCTTCGGTTGGTTCACGCCCATCTAATGTATAACGAATCTCACCATCTGACATAGTAAATAACTCTATTTCGATTTCATCTTCATAAAATCCTGGTGGGGTAGTGCTGGTTGGAGCAGGAAGATAACCTTCAAAAAATGAGGTATTATTGGTTGCATTAGGAGTTGGTTCTAAAAAGAAGCCCCAAGGCAGTTCTCCATCTTCTTCACGACCATAAGAAATATCAGTATATTGTGGTATGTAGTTTATGGAGTCAATGAGTAATGTATCGGTGTCTTCTATTCTAGCCAATACCACATCTTCACCACCTGCTGCCAGTTTAAAAGAAGCATGTAAGATACCTTGATCATCATCATCGTCTAACCAAAATAATAGAAATCCACCTGATGGAATGGTTGTTATATCTTCGTCAGTAGTAGGGATTTGGTACTTGGTAGGATTATCAATATTATCACTAATATACCAGCCACCCACATCGATGCTTTCATCAGAAGCATTGTAAAGTTCTAACCAGTCATCGTATTGGTTGTACTCATCTGCAATAATAGAGTCATTGCTAGCAGAAAATTCATTGATAAATATTTGAGCAGTTAAACAATTGCCGTATAGCAAGAAAATGGTTAACAATATCTTATTGATAAGGGGAAAGTAGCTTTTGTTTGTTGAGGTATTCATAGTTAGGAATTTATTTGGGGACATTTGTGATGCACATTTTACGTCAAAATAAGCTATTTTTTATGACGAAAAAAAATATAAATACAATGTGTTATGGTTTGTTTTAAGGGGTTTGTTTTATGTAATATCCATATTATCAGTCATTTATAAATTATTTATAGAAATAAAAATAGATGAAAGTACTCATTGAATTTATCTCTTTATAAAGAGTTCATCCAATTTATGATGGATTTTTAACTTTAAGAAGTTTTTAATCTTTTTTTTGTAAAATTATTTATAGTAAATAATAAATATATTATTGTTTTTGGTTATGTATTGATGTGAAAAGACTAGGCTTTTTTTAGTATTTGAGGCTGGTTGAGAACTTGTAGAATGGCTTTTGCTTTGAGCAGACACTCTTCGTACTCTTGGGTAGGAATGGAGTCATAGGTAATCGCTCCGCCAATTTGAAAGCTAAGGTATTGATGAGTGGCATGATACAATATACTGCGAATCACAACATTAAAATCAAAATCTCCTGACGGACTGATATAACCAACACTTCCAGAATATAAGCCTCTCTTGGTATGTTCGTATTCTTCTATGATTTCCATTGCTCGAATTTTGGGACAACCCGTCATAGAACCCATAGGAAAAGCATATTCGATGGCTTTGGTAAAGTGTACATTGTCAGCTAATTGTGCTTCAATCGTTGAAATGAGGTGGTGAACTTGCCTAAAGCTATAAATACCACAAAGTTCCTTTACTTTTATGGTTCCTGTATGGGCTGCACGAGTCAAGTCATTGCGGACTAAATCAACGATCATCACGTTTTCAGCTCGTTCTTTTGGGCTATTTTGTAAAGTTTCTTGTAATTGTCGATCCAACAAAGGATTGTGACTTCTTTTGGTCGTTCCTTTAATGGGTTGAGAAATCAAGGTGTTTTTTTCCTTTTTTAAAAAGCGTTCTGGACTGGCACAAAGGAGATATTTGTCATACAATTTGAGGTAGGCAGCAAAAGGATTGGGCGAAAGATGATTGAGTTGTTGGAATAAATGAACGGGAGATATTGTAGTATTTTGAGCGAAAAATTCTTGGCAAAAGTTCATTTCGTAGATTTCCCCATGTTCTATATCTTTTTGAATATTTTTAATAGTGGAAAGGTAGGTTTCTTTAGAAATCTTGGCTTGTATATCAATATTGTAAAAAGGATTGTTGGGTAGTTGTGAAGGAACTTGGGTAATTGCTTGAAAGATTTGTTCTGGATTTTTCCCTTCGATAAAGACTTTTTGCTGTTGAATGTAAATAACCCATTGAGGTTGAAAGAAGTAAAGGTCGGGTAGTTGTATGCCATCTGCATGATGAGAATGTAAGTCTTCTACTTCATTTTTGAGGTCGTAAGTCAAAAAGCCAAAGAGCCAATCTTTGTGATGCTCATAAAAGTTTTTTAAGGATTCAAAGGCATTACCTACTGTTACATTTAGATCAGATTGTACTCCAACTCCTACTAAACATTCGTAGCTTTTATAATTGTCTAAGTGATAGTTATTGCTATCTAAATAACAAGCTACTTCAAAATTATCTGCCCAATGTAGTAGTTGTTGCTTAAAATGATTTAAGTCTTTGACCTCAAAACTTTTTTGCTCTCTTTTGTTCACGTATCTTAATCTAAATGATGAATACAGTTCAGTTACTATAGGTTGAGACCGCAACGACCTAGCCCCGATAGAAGTGGTATGAATGCAATGGGATGGCTTCACAAAACGTTGGCTGCATTCATAAGAACGGATAGCGGGACTTTCTATAACGACGAAGCAATTACATAGACTGCTCCTAATAAAAGAAAAGCACAAAACAAGAAAAGTCACCAGTCACTCTCACTTGTCACCTAAAAACTATTTCCCTTTCATTTTCAAGACTCGATCCATAAAACCTGGAAGCTGATCTGCACCAATGCGTTTGGCGATAATGGTTCGTTCTTTGTCTAAAATAAATATGCGAGGTGTTCCGGAAATATCGTACAGTTTTCTAAAATTATTACGGTATTTGAGGTCTGCCAAATTTAAAAAAGGTGGCTGATGTTCCTCCAAGTAGTTGCGCCATTTTTCCTCATCATGTTCTGTGGTGACAGCGATCACTTTGATGTTTTTGTCTTTGTAATCTTCGTGAAATTGCTTGATTTTAGGCGTTGATTTTTTGCAATGTCCGCAATCAGGATCCCAAAAATACAGGACAATATACTCTTCTTCTATCTGATAAATATCATGCCATTTTCCTTTATCATCTTTCAATTTCAAAGGCGGAGCTTTTTTGCCAATCAAGTTGGGGCGAATCGCATCGGCTCGGTCTTTCATCTTAAAAACTTGTACGGAATCGACCCAAGGCGTGAGTCCTGTTGTATAGTACTTATCAATCATGTGGACGTAAATCGCATCTTGTCCCATAATCTTAGAATTGGCATATTTATTTAAAAGCGAGACAGTTAAATATTTAAAATTATCTTCTCCTGCTTTTGCTTTTTCTAAAATCATATCCACCGCCTTATTGAGTGAGTCAGGAACTTGTGGAGTCATTTTTTCGAGATACTGCGTCACTTTGCGATGAATCAAAGGCGTATAAGCGAGTCGATTGTCGGCAAAATCTATGTTGTCAAAAAAGTGCGCTCGGTAGTATTTGAAACGAAAGGTCGAATCAATATTTCCGTTTTCATCTTTGGGTGGTTCAGGGATTTTGGGGTCATCGTTGGCATTGAGATATTTGACATAAAAAGAGTCAGGATTTTTAGCGGTCATGTTTTGACGATAAGCGTTGACTTCTTCATCTAGCTTGACCAATTTTTTCTCAATAGCCTTTAGTTTTTTCTTATTTTGAGTTCCCTCTTTTTCCTTATTCAAATCTTCTTTTTCGTCCTTTTTTTTGCGAATAAATTGTAAGTAATCAAAGAAGATTTGGTTGTCTTTAGAACCTTTGACCTCCATATTTTCGACATAAGCATCTAGCTTTGTTTTGAGTGAAAATTTGGGTTCTGTCACTAAAAATTCAAAGAAATTATGGTCAGGTATGACAACGAAGTAAATGCCATATTTGAGTTCTTTGGTTCCGTCAAAAACGGCGATTCCTTGTCGGGCGACTGCTGTATCCAAGATGTACTGTTTGTCGCCATAGTGATACCCTAATTTGATCGTATCGCCTTCAAATCCTTCAATGTTTACTTCAATTTCGTAGCTATTTTCGTCTTGTGCATGTAAGGTCGCTACGCTGAAAAAGGTGCTTGCTAATATCAATAAATGAATGATGTATCTCATACAATTTTAGTTGGTAATATTTTTTATATTTAGTCCATAGTCGATGGTCAATAGTCAGTTTGTGAAATAAAGTCTTTAACTGAAATCCTATGAATCCCGAAACAATCTTAAAAATCCTATTCCTATTTTTGGCTAGGAGAGAACAGTTATTACTCTTTCATCGCAACAGGTCTCCCTGCTATTCGTTCTTATCACCAAGCTACCCGAACCCTTTTGCCCACGCTGTTTGGTGATACCACTGCTATCAGGTCTAGTTGGATTTGAATGGTACTTCTTAGTGCCAGATCTTATTTGTACACCTTCTCCGCCTTGTCACCTTCTACCCAAATGCCCCATACTTTGTCATAAGCATGGACTTTGCCAGTAGATTGTTCATGGTCCCCTTCGCCTTCGACTACCTCTTTTTCCGAATTGACCCACTCAAAGATACCACCATATAAGTTGGAAACATCTTCAAAACCCATTTCAATCAGCTTTTCGCTAATTTTTTCGCTTCGATAGCCGACAGAGCAATAAACAATCACTTTGCTATCTTTGGGTACTTCACTAACTCGATTGTCTTTAAAGTCATCATAGCCAATCCATATAGCATCTTCGATATGACTTACTTCATACTCTCTTTTTTCCCTTGCATCCAAATAAATAATGTTTTCATTGGGTTCAGGAGCATCTGACACACTCATTTCAGGGACTGTATGAGAGAGTAAAGTGTTGAGCATCAGCTTGTAAGATGAGTTGGCGACTTGGGCAGATAGAGTTTGTGCTGCTCCAAAGACTAGCAAAAATAAGAAGGTATGGAAATATTTTTTCATTTTTTTGAGAATTAAACGGTGATTTTTGAAAAAAATAGTTAATCTGTAAACAGAACTCTTGATTTGATGTTTAAATTTGTCACTAGATTAATGGAATAAGGGGATGTTTTTGGATTGTATTAGTGCTTTTTGGGACGATGGGACGTTTTTTCGGTTCATTTCGTGGTTTTGGGACAACGGGACGTTTTACGGTTCTGTTCGTGGTTTTTAATCTATATACGAGATTTTTCGATAAAAAATTTCACGTCCCTTCACGTCACATCGCCTCGATTTCTGGTACTAAGAAGTCCTTTCCTCAACGATCTAGACCCGATAGTAGTGGTATCGCCCTTGTAGAGCAAATTCACGAATTTGCTCTACAAGGGTGATAAGAACGGATAGCGGGGAGACGCATCACGACGAAGTACAGTCTGTTCTCTTCTCCAAAAATAAAAAAAGGAGAATAAACAGAAAGTCTGCTACTAGTCATTTGTTGTTTATTAAAATAATTTTTAAGTACCTATGCGTAAATAATCGTCATTTTTGAGGCAGGCTATTTTTTAATCAGACAAGGCATTTTTTAAGCAAATAGCAGGGCTATTGGCGCAAAAAATAACGCAGGATGAGTGAAAAAGAGACCCTCATAAAATGTGTCGATTATTTGGGTTTAGGTACGTACACCAAAAATACGATAAAATAATGGGAAAAAATGAACAAAGTATACATGACTTTACAGTTAATGATTTAAGTGGAGAAGCCGTTTCATTGGCAGATTATGAGGGAAAAGTTCTTTTGGTGGTTAATACTGCCTCAAAATGTGGATTTACCCCACAATTACAGGATTTGGAAACCTTGTATCAAGAATATAAAGACAAAGAGTTTGTAGTATTGGGCTTTCCTTCTAATGATTTTGGAGGGCAAGAGCCGCTGGAAGGGGCAGAAATCGGAGCGTTTTGTCAAAAAAACTATGGAGTGAGCTTTCCAGTATTTGAAAAAACGGTGGTGAAAGGCAAAGATGCCAGCGATTTGTATAAGTTCTTATCTGCCAAACAAAAAAATGCTTGGGTGGCGATGGCTCCCAAATGGAATTTTCACAAATATTTGGTGAATAAAGAAGGAAAAGTGATGGATTATTTTGTTTCGACAACTAGTCCAACCTCTGATAAAATAAAGAAAGCGATTGATAAACTTTTGTAAATTGGGACTCTTCCAAGAACAGATCGCATCTGTTCTTGGAAGATAATATGGGTGACAAGTAGCTGTGTCACAATTAAAGAAATTTATGAAGGTTCATATTTTTATCCCTTGTGGAGTAGACCTTTTTTTCCCTGAAGTTGGGGTGAAAATGGTGCGTATTTTGAGGCAACAAGCATGTGATGTCGTATATAATTCGGCACAGGTTTGTTGTGGTAAATATGCTATGTATATGGGAATGGAGATGGAAGCACAACAAGTTGGACAAAAATATATTAAAGACTTTTTTGTCGAAGAACCCATTGTTTGTCCTGATAGTGCATGTGTCAATTATCTCAAAAAGCATCTTCATCGTTTGGGTTTGGCTCAATTGGAAAATGCTAGAGCGGTGAAAATACAGGAGAATCTCTATGAATTGACGGATTTCTTAGTCAATGTTTTGGGTAAAAAAAAGCTGGAAGTTCCCTATCAAGGTACTTTGGTATTGCCCACTTATCCTGTAGATAGTTCTCGTCATAAAACATTGGTTCTGTTGCAAAAGCTGTTGAAAATGAATGATGGTTTAAAGGTGATGAGGGCAAATAAAAAGGGTTTTGAGGTAGGAAGCGATATTGTGCCTTTGACGGCTCGAAAATTGTCTCGTCGTTTATTGCGACAATATAAGGACTATTTGAAAGAAGAGGCAGGAGCTAATTTCTTTGTAGATGCAGATGTGAATGCGCTTCATTATTTTAAACAGTATATGCAAGAGAAAAAGGTCTTGTTGAAGGTGATGCATACGACTGATTTGTTGTTGGAAGGAAAGTTGATATAGGGTGACAAGTGAATAGTGACGGGTGACTTTTGGTTTATTTCCCAAAGGTTGGGACGATGGGACGTTTTAGTTCATTTCGTGGATTTGGGGACGATGAGACGTATTGGCTTTGTGTCTTAAAATATAAAAATGAAAAAAGCCGAGCTTTTGTCTATCTTCGCACCATGATTACATTTGAAGAAACAGGTTTGAAGGAAGAAATTCTACTTGCCATTAGTGAATTAGGATTCGTTACACCCACACCTATACAAAAAAAAAGTCTAACACATTTATTGAATGAAGGAGGAGACTTGATTGCGACTGCTCAAACAGGAACAGGAAAAACAGCCGCCTTTGGCTTACCAATTTTACATCATACCGATACTTACTCTCAAAAGGTTCAGGTACTTATTTTAGCACCCACAAGGGAACTTTGTGTCCAAATCGAAAGGGATATTACTACTTATTCCAAGTATATCAAAGGACTCAAAACCGTTGCGGTTTATGGGGGGGCTTCGATTCGAGACCAAATGAAAAAACTGGCACAAACATGTCAAGTAGTCGTTGGAACACCCGGTCGAACATTGGATTTATTGAAAAGAAAGAAACTGATACTCAAAGACTTAAAATGGGTCGTATTGGATGAAGCAGATGAGATGATGTCGATGGGATTCAAAGACGAATTGGATGCAATCTTATCTTATGCGCCTCAAGAACGACAAAGCCTTTTGTTTTCCGCTACGATGCCCAAGACGATTTTAGCATTGGCGAAAAAGCACATGCAGGAACCTACCGAAATATCGGTGATGCATGAAAATGTGAGTGCTGTCAATGTGAGCCATGCTTATTATATGGTCAATGCCAGAGACCGTTATCTTGCCTTAAAGCGTATCGCCGATATGCATCCCAAAATCTACGCCATTATTTTCTGTCGTACCAGACGAGAAACAAAGGAAATTGCAGAAAGTCTTTCACAAGATGGGTACAATGCTGATGCGATGCATGGGGATTTATCACAAGCCCAACGAGATTATGTGATGAATCGTTTTCGCAAGAAGCAAATTCAGTTATTAGTGGCGACGGACGTAGCTGCAAGGGGAATTGATGTAGATGACTTGACTCATGTAATTAACTACAACTTGCCCGATGAATTAGAAACCTATGTTCATAGAAGTGGTCGAACAGGACGAGCCAATAAAAAGGGCGTTTCTGTGTCGATTATTCATTCCAGAGAAAAGCGCAAAATCTTTAATATTGAAAAGAAGATTGGCAAGAAGATGGAACATCGACTCATTCCTTCTGGAAAAGAGATTTGTGAGAAGCAGCTTTTTACACTCATTGATAAGGTCGAAAAAACAGAAGTAGATCAAGCGCAAATAGATGAATACCTTCCTACGATTTACAAAAAACTTGATTGGTTGAGTCGAGAAGAACTTATCCAGCGTTTTGTTTCTGTTGAGTTCAACCGATTTTTGACCTATTACAAAGACTCCAAAGACATCAATTATCAAACTAAGAAGTCTGATAAGTCAGAAAGAAAAAGAGGGCGAAAAGATCAAACTTTTACCAAGTTTTTTATCAATGTTGGTTCTAAAGATAAGGTCAGCCCAAAGGTTTTAATCAAGATTATTACCGAACATATGGGTAATGATGTAGCTATTGGGAAAATAGATATTCAAAAGCCTTTTTCGATTTTTGAGATTGATGACAAACACAAAGCCTTTGTCTTAAAAAAGTTCAAAAAAGCCAAGTATCAAGACATCCAATTGGTGGTTCAATATCATCAGAAAAAGTCTAGTGAGGTCAAAGAGGATCGACCTTTTAAAAGATCAAAATCAAAGTCTTCTTCTCGGTCTAAATCAAAATCATCTTACAAGGCTAAAAAGGCTATCGGTTTTAGACATGATAAGAAGAAAAAACGGAAGAAGAGGAGATAGGTGCAGTTCATTTTTTGCATGTTGGGACGATGGGACGTTTCTCTTTATTTCCTGTTTTCTTAGGGACGTTTCTCTTCACTATTTGAAATCTTATTAATCATAAAATTATCCTAAAAATCCTATTCTCATTTTGGGCTAGGAGCGAAGGGTTCATTGCTTCGTCGTAAGGGAAAGTCCCGCTATCCGTTCTCATCCCTTTTGTAGAGCAAATTCATGAATTTGCTCTACAAAAGGGATACCACTACTATCGGGGCTAGACTGTTGAGGTCGGAACCTATAGTGACTAAATTTTTAGGGTTTGGAAATTAAAAGTTAATATTTAATACATTTGTACCTTTTAAGGTTGTTTTAGTTGTTTTTTGAAAAATATAATATTTTAATAAAATAGGTTGTATAAATCATTGTTTTAGTTATTTTTAAGTTGATTTTGAGAAAATCGTATGCCGTTTTGAACTAAAAAGTTTAAATATGGGTTGTTTTTTATAGATGACATCATCTATTCAACATTATAAAACAAAAACGATTATTTCAATGACACAAACCAAAGTTCTTACATTCATCTTTATCTTTTTTTCATTGGTTGCTTGCCAGACGATTACGCATGAAGAATACGTCAAAGTCGAAATTCCTACGAGTTTACAAGACAATGAAAAAGCCAAAGCTTTGTTAAATACACAAGCTAAAAATATCAATAAAATCTTAAATTCAGCCGAAGATATGTTGGTGGGTTTGGAAGATTTGGGAGAGGCTATCGAAAATATTGACTTTGAAAAAGGTGAGGAAGAAATTGCGAAAGGCTTGGAAAAGTCTGCTTCTCAAATGGCCAAAATACAAGGTCGTTTGGTGGTAAACGCAAGCTACTATACGCTTAGAATCGCTTTGAAGCAAGAAGAGATGCACCGCTTTGAAGAAACATTGAGTGGAACGACTTTAGCCGATTTTAAAAATGTTAAAAATAGCTTGAAATTGGACAATGATTTGGTCAATCAAAAAATGGAAGAATGTGATAAATTATTAGAGGAGTTTGAGCAAATTATCCAAGCCAAAGAGAAAGAGTTTGAGGCATTCAAAGCCAAGCAAGAACCTGCTGTTCAAACCAATGGATTGGGTTTTATGTAATCAACTTATTTTGTTATGAAAGGTTCTGTTCTAACCTCCTAGCCCCAAATGAGGCTATCCGTCTAAAGTTGCCACGATTATTGTCCTATTTTAAATCAAAGAAAAAATATATCGCTTCAATCGGATTGCTACCCACGCCAAGTAGAGGCAATCCGATTGATAAAGAGAAAGGAGTCCATTAAAATAAATCAATCGGATTGCTGGTTCATAACTTGGTTAGCAATCCGATTGAAACGACCTACCCTTTCTTTAGATATAACAAAGGCAATTGGCAAGCTTAGACAGGTAGCCCCAAATGAATTAA
>JAHDBB010000069.1 GCA_020630635.1 Chitinophagales bacterium | reverse complement strand
TTTTGAATGTGTTCATTGCGATTGTCCAATGAAATGATGTAAATGCCTGGAGCGTATAACTTCGTATCTACATCGACTCGATTGACTCCCGTTCGTGTATCTTGTCTTTCTTGCATCATTAGCTGACCTGCTGCATTGTATATAGACAGGGTTGCAGGCAAGTCGGTTGGACTGTGGTAGTGAATATACAAAATATCATTGACTAACGTTTGTTGCATCTCTAAATATCCGTAACCAATGGCACTGTAATCATAAGGCACACAATCTACCTTTTCAATTTTTTGTATAAAACCACAGTCTAAACTGTCGATGACTCGTAAGGTAAACGATTCTTCATGGTCAATTAAGTCTTGGTCAGCCACGCCACTTGGACCATCCCAGTAATAATATTCACCTGATCCACCTGTCACTTCTACATCCAATAAAGCATCCCCTCGATTATTGCCAAAAGCGTCTAATTGACAAATGAGTTCATATTCCATTTTTAAAGGCTCTAATACGGTAAAAACGGGATAGTCGTTGGTCATCACAGAAGCACAGATTTGGTTATTGACCAGATAGTTTTGTAGGTCTGCTAAAGTTGTTATTCCAAAATCAATGCCTTGTATGATGTTGGCATCGCTTTCATAATTGATGGGATGTACGCCATATTCACCAGGTGCAAAGTTTTGAAAGCTAATTTCGTTACTTTCGCTCCATGAAACAATTGGGTTGGGTTCAAATAATCCTGTAATGGCAAAAGCTGTCTTAAAGCCAGTCGTATTGGGATTGGTAGAATTAATTGTCAAGGGCTTGCTGGTTCCATTGGCACAAACACGTATATCTTCTACCTCGACAGTTCCATGATCGGCAAAACAATTGGTAATACAGGATGCTTCAGAGGCATTCATCAGACAGCTTCTACTTGGATGTGTCAACAGAGTTTCTTCCATACGAGCCGATTGTCCTTGTGTAAACATCAATAAACAATCATCATAGGAATAGTCCATAAAATTGACAACTATATCGGTGGAACTACAAGATGTTGCACCAAATGGACAGCCTGCTGAGCTATCGCCTTGATTGGGTGTATCTGCTACACCGTCATCCCCTGTACAAGCTCCATTATCGTCGCCCCAAATGTGTAATAAGCCCAAATAATGCCCCATTTCGTGTACTAGGGTACGTCCTTTGTAGTAGTTGTTGAGTTCTGCCCCTGTGCCACGCACAGCCGTTCCTATATCATCTCCAAAGTAACGATGCGTGACTACAATGCCATCTGTATCAGCAAATCCGCCTACGGCTCCACTTGGCAATTGTGTATAACCCAATAATTCGGCACCATTATTATTGACAATTCTAGGGGCTACCCAAATATTGATATAGCTACAACGGGGCCAAGCATCTTGACCACCGTCAGAAGTAAACTTGGCATCGTTTTCAGAGGTATTAAACTCCGTTTTCTCTGTGTAAATACGATTGATTCCTGTGGTAAAATTACCTTCTGGATCAATATCTGCCAAACAAAAGGAAATCCCTGTGCCATTGGCTGTAATCGCTTGAAATTCTGCTGGAACATCTACTAGGTCCTCATTTAATCCTCCAAAATCGGTATTCAAACGATCTATTTGTGATTGGATTTGCTCGTCTGAAATATTGTTGCCTTCGATGCTTCCATCTGCTTGGTTGTGTAATATATGAATCACGATGGGAATGGTTACTTCTATGGGAGCTTTGTCTTTCGATTCCCTGTATTTTTTTGCTCGTTCTTCTTGTTCTTTGACTAACTCGTCATAATCGGGAATATTCTTTTTGATGTGTTCCATATACTCTGCGGTTCCACATCTAAGAGGTTGTTGAGCAGTCAAAAATAGAGGGCATAAAAAGGAAAATAGAATTAAAAGAGTAGTTTGCTTCATAGCTAAAATATTTAAGGTAAAAGGGAACAAAAATCTGTCCATTTTAGTCGTAGCTTTATATTTCTACGAAAAAAATAAAACTTCGGTATGTATGCATTCCTAAAAAATTTCATTTTGTCCATTACAAATAAAAATGTTAAAATATCCGTACCTTCGTGGCTGGATTTAGTGCATTTTTTAAACCATTCCTAAATTTATATGAAAAAAAAGAAAATCAACCTAGAGAAAAATAAAAATGACGATGCCATGAAATTAAGTCTTTCTTTGGTGAAGCAAAGAATGGACAAAATACACTTGGGTGGTGGTCTTAAACGTATTGAAAAGGAGCATGCGAAAGGTAAAATGACCGCCCGTGAAAGAGTGGCTAATTTGATTGATGAAGGATCTACTTTTTATGAATTAGGTACTTTTGTCGGCTATGAAATGTATCAAGAATATGGTGGTTGTCCGGCAGGAGGAGTGGTGGCAGGAATTGGTCGGGTCAGTGGACGTATGTGTATGATTGTTGCTAATGATGCAACGGTCAAAGCAGGGGCTTGGTTTCCTATTGCTGGTAAAAAGAATCTAAGGGCGCAAGAAATCGCTATGGAAAACCGACTGCCCATCATCTATTTGGTGGATAGTGCAGGGGTTTTCTTGCCTATGCAAGATGAAATTTTTCCAGATAAAGAACATTTTGGACGTATCTTTCGCAATAATGCTGTGATGTCTAGTATGGGCATTCCACAAATTTCAGCGATTATGGGAAGTTGTGTTGCGGGCGGGGCTTATCTGCCAATTATGTCGGATGAAGCCTTGATTGTAGATAAAACGGGTTCCATTTTTTTAGCGGGACCTTATTTGGTGAAAGCAGCTATAGGTGAGGATGTCGATAAGGAAACTTTGGGAGGAGCTACTACTCAATGTGAAATTTCGGGTGTAACGGATTATAAGGAACCTGATGATGCTTCTTGTCTCAAAACGATTCGAGGTTTAGTTGATAAGTTTGGACCATTTGAAACTGCTAATTTTAATCGGGAAGAATCCGTAGAACCTGCCTTTTCAGTAGAAGAAATTTATGGTTATTATCCTGAGAATGGGGCGAAACCTTATGACATGCGTAATATTCTAAAATGTATTGCCGATAAAGGTTCTATTCAATACTATAAGGCTCGTTATGGCAAAACGATTGTTTGTGCTTATGCTCGTATTGATGGGTGGTCGGTTGGTATCGTAGCTAACCAGCGAGAGGTTGTTAAGAATGCCAAAGGTGAAATGCAATTTGGGGGTGTTATTTATTCGGATTCAGCAGATAAGGCGGCTCGTTTTATTATGAATTGTAATCAGAAGAAAATCCCCTTAGTATTTCTTCAAGATGTAACAGGATTTATGGTGGGCAGTCGTTCTGAACATGGAGGTATTATTAAGGATGGTGCGAAAATGGTGAATGCTGTTTCTAATTCTGTTGTTCCTAAAATTACTATCGTTTTAGGTAATTCTTATGGAGCAGGAAATTATGCTATGTGTGGCAAGGCTTATGATCCTCGTTTTATTTATGCTTGGCCTACTGCTAAGATAGCTGTCATGGGCGGCTCACAGGCTGCTAAAACTTTGTTGCAAATTAAGGTTAGCTCTTTGAAGAAGAAAGGGGAAGAGATTGATGCGGAGACGGAAAAAAAGATGTTTGAGGAAGTCAAAGGTCGTTATGATGAACAAACAACGGCTTATTATGCTGCGTCTCGTCTGTGGGTTGATGAAATTATAGATCCTAAAAGGACGAGAGAGTATATTTCGCTTTCTATTGAAGCCGCTAATCATAGTCCATTGACTAAGGCGTTTAATGCTGGGGTGTTGCAGACTTAATTGTATACATAACAGCTAATAGATGCGGTTCATTTGTGAGAACAGATGCAATCTGTTCCTACAATATTTGTACATTCCTTTTCTATCACAAAAAAGCAGGACTAGCAATTCAAGTTAAAATAAAAAAACCCTTACGATTTTGGTCGTAAGGGTTTTGTTTTTGGTATCTGGCAAGATTTACTGATGTTAAGGCGTTGTGTCCTTTAACCAATAGACCTGAGTGGATTAAATTCTAAGTTCAAATAGTTAGGAGCGAATGGTTCTGTCTTTCATCGTGATGGAAAGTCCCGCTATTCGTTCTTATCACCTTCGTAGAGCAAATTTGTGAATTTGCTCTACAAAGGTGATACCACTGCTATCGGGGCTATTGGGCATGGTCTCCACCTTGATGGTTCTTCTAAACTTTAAAACGATTCAGTTGCCAAATGTTGTGTCCTTAACCAATTAGACCCGATAGTAGCGGTATGAATGCAGGGGCGTTGGCTTAACAAAACGCTGGCTGCATTCATAGGAGCGGATAGCGGGGGGATTCGTTGCGACGAAGTACTTGACCGTTCTCTCCTAATAAAAAATAGAATAGGATTTTCAAGATTTATAGGATGAATAGGATTTAAAATTTAGTTCGCACTAAAAAGTATGAGTTGATATGTTTTTACAGTTCAGTCTGTGAAATCCACCCTCTTTAATTCTCCCACCAGCGGGAGACACAGTTCGTGCTTTATCTTGATTTGAAATCAATTCATCCTAAATTATCTTGATTTTATTCCTTGATGAATTTGTCTGTTACGATGTCTTCACCGTTTTGGATGCTTAGGAAGTATACGCCTGATGTGTAGCTTGAAATGTCTAATTGGACTTGGTTGAGTCCTTCGATTACTTCAAGGGTTTCTGTTTTGACGAGTCTTCCAATGGCATCGTAAACTTGGATGTTTACCTCATTTTGAGTGGTCGTTACGTAACTGACATTGATGTGGTCATTCGCTGGAATTGGTGCAATTGCCATTGTGTTGTTGCTTGCTTCGCCTCGCCATAAAGTGACGATGTTGGAACGAGTAACTTGTCCATCGAAATCGGTCTGTTCTAATCGGTAGTAGCTGAATCCTTTTGGAGCGTCTTGGTCTAAGAAATTGTAATCTAAGACTGTATTGCTTGTGCCTGCTCCGTCTTGGGTATTGATCGGCTCGAAGTTTTCACCATCTTTAGAACGCATTAATGTGAAGAAGTCATTTTCTCGTTCACTGGCAGTTGTCCAATGTAGATAGTTGCCTTCTTCTAATGCTTTTCCGTCAAAGTTGAGTAACTCAACTGATGTGACTACACAATCTACCAATGATTGAGAAAGGACTTTGATGCATTCAGGATGATTGACTACACTAACCGTGTAATTGTACCCTCCTGTATTGTTTTCAAAAGGTCCGTAAATTTGATTGGTTGCCGTTGTTGTGTAGGATACTCCTGTATTGTTATCGGTAATTAGATAACCATTGTCACCAGCGTCTCCACCTTGATAGGTTAAAACGATTTGGTAAGTTCCTGCTTCATTGTCACATATAACGGAGGCAAGGGCTTGGAAGTCAGCACAAGGTTCTGTAATGACCTCTTCTAAGTAAATACCTGCATCGAAACTTAGGTCGGTGATGCCTGCACCTATTGTAAAGATGTCGGTAAATCCGTCTGCATTGACATCGCTATCGGCTGCCTCGTTGCCTCCCATATCTTGCATTGTGAATACAAATCCGTCAGGAAGTGTAATGCCTATGTAGTAATTACCTTCTGAAATATCGAAGAAACCGTAGAAGCCATCTGGATCTGTTGTAGTGGTTTCAACTATATTGCCATCTTCATCATATAGTGTGACTGTTACGCCTTCAACACCTGCTTCCTCTGCATCTTGAATACCATTTTCATTTTCATCGTTCCATACAAAGTTTCCAATAGATAAAACAGAAGGTGTTTCACAATTGATGTTTTCGACCTCTGAAATTAGCAGGTATTCTCCGCAAGTAGAAGTGATTAGGAAATCGACTTGTTGGATGATGGTCGTTCCTGGTTCAGGATTGACTCCGTAGCTATTACCTTCTACAAAATCTGCCCCATCGACTGAATAACTCACTGTTGCATCTGGACAAGCAATTGCAACTACATTACAACCATCGCTTGTTATATTGACATTGGTTGATGGATCAGGTAAAACATTGATGTTGAAACTTACGCTTGTAATTTCCTCACAGTTTTCGTCTCCGCTTGGGATGCTTGCAGTGATGGTTTGCATTACAGGGTCACAACTTTCATTTACTAAGTCGCTAATTGTAATACTTGTTGTTCCTGTTTCACCTGTTGACCAAGTGATGTTGCTTGCATCTGTATCTGTAACACTTACCTCTAAGTTAACTGATTCATTAGAACAAACATCAATTTCTGTTTCTCCTACTGTTGCTATAGATGGGCAAGTTGGTGGAACAAAGCAGTCAATCACATCAACCGTAAATGAGTACACATTGTCACCACATTCACCTGTAATGATGTAGGTGAAATTGTATGTTCCCATTTCCAATGTTGAAGCATCTAAGCTATTGATTTCATTTCCATCAGCATCATTGAATACTCCGTCTGTTGAGCCATCTACTATGAGATTCGGTAAGAATACTATAGATGGTCCTTCTGTTGGGTCATTGCAGATACTTCCGTCTTCTACTAATGCTGTTGGTGTCGCTGGTAGAATGATTACAGTTGTTGTGTAAACATTTGCTGTACAAGTACCATCACCTGTAATGCTGTAAGTTAATTCATATGTTCCAGCAGGAATATCGCTTGGATCTATGCTTGAGATAACTACATCATTTTCGTTGGTGAAGACTCCTTCAGTTGAACCCTCTTCAATTAAGTCCGTTAAGCTGAATGGTTCTGTTCCTTGACAAATGCTTGTGCTTTCGATCAAAGTTGCGGTTGGTGTTGCTGTACTGATTGAAATAGTTACTGTTATTGGACTACTTTCGCAGTTGTCTCCACCTATTGCTGTTATCCATACTGTTGTTGAAGTAGCAGGATCATAGCTTATTCCACTTGTTATGAGTGTTCCTCCATTAGCAGGATCACCGTCATAAAAATTATAGGTAGCATTACCATCATTGAATCCACCTCCACTTGGGATAATCTCGGTACTTTCTCCTTCGCATACTGTTATATCTTCTACTTCTGGAGCAGTAAAGCCTTCACATGGATCAGGAATGAAACAGTCTTCTACTGTAATGGTAAAATCTGTTGATAAATCTTCACATTCTACCGTTATTGTGTAGGTCAAGCTGTATATTCCTAAAGCAATTCCATTGCCATCAAATGAAGTAATGATGTTTCCATCTACATCAGTAAACACACCGTCTGTTTGTCCAACAGTCACTAAACTTATTAAGTCAATTGATGTATTTCCTTCATCTGCATTGTCACAAACAGTAGCATTATCAACTGATGCAGGTAGTGGTTCTGGATCTGTAATTGCGAAAGCTATTGCAACGGCAGAACTTTCACAGTTTTCCCCTCCAATGGCTGTTATCCAATATTCTCCTATTGTTGTTTCATAAGTTGTACCTGTTGATAATAGTGTACCTCCTTGTGTTGGATCATCATCATAGAAATTGTATGTTACATTTCCATCAAATCCGCCGCCTGTTGGAGTAATGGTAACAATATAGTCAGGGCATTCTGAAATTGTACCATCTACTGTGGGTGCTGCAAATCCCTCACACGGATCTACCACTAAACAGTCTTCTACACTAACGGTCACTTCTGAGCTCGCACTTCCACATCCTGTTGGTCCATTTAAAGTGTATGTAAATGTATAATCTCCTAATGCAACTCCATTACCGTCAAATGTAGTAATCATATTTCCATCTGCATCTGTAAAGGTTCCATTGGTTGTTCCTTCACTAATTAAGCTGAATAAATCAATGCTTGTATTTCCTTCGTCGGCATTGTCACAAACAGTTGCATTGTTTAGTATAGCGGCTGTCGGTGGCGTATTGATGTTTAGATAAGAAACGGCTGCACTACTTTGACAACCATCTTCTCTTACAACTGTTACCCATAGTTCGCTTAATCCAGGATTGGTAAAGCTATTACCTGTTCCTAATAATGTTGCATTGCCACTTGCAGGATCTGCATCATAGTAGTAGAAAGTATATTCTTCGTTGATTAAATAGCTTAATACTGGAGTCAGTGTTGGGAAGTTATCGCCTTCACATATATAGAAAGAGATAACAACTGGTGCATCTAGTTCTGGACATTCTCCTGGTTGTAAACAATCGGCTACTGTGATGTCTGTGCTGTACGTATTGTTTCCGCAACTACCACTAATTGTATAAGTAAAAGTATAAATTCCTACTTCTAAACCATTAGCATCAAACGAAGTAACTATATTTCCATCTGTATTGGTAAATGTCCCCTCTGTAGAACCTTGCGCTATTAAGTCCGTTAAATTAACAGATGTACTGCCTTCTAATGGATCGTTACAAACTGTGATGTCATTTAAGTTGGCGGTTGGTGTTGCTGTTTGTTGTTCAACAACTACACTTGCTGCTTCACTTTCACAATCATCAGCGGTTGCTGTGATCCAATAGGTTCCATCTGTACTTGGTGCATAAGAACTTCCATTGGTTAATAATGTGCCTCCTTGTGTTGGATCATTATCATAGAAGTTATAGGTAACTGGATTTCCTAATCCGCCTCCACTTGGTATGATGGTATTGTCTTCACCTTCACAGTAAGTAACATCTGCCACACTTGGTGTTTCAAAACCTTCACAAGGATCTGGTGTATCACAATCTTCTAAAATGATTACAGCTTCTAATGCTACTGCATCACATTCAGTCGCAGCACTTGATGGAAGGATATTGTACACATAAGTTACTACTGTTGAATCTAAACTTGTTGCATCAACATTGGTGTTGAAAAGGAATGTTCCATTTAAAGACCAGAAGTTGGTTGCTCCATTGAAAGGACCATCTGTGATTAAATCATTCAAGTTTATGGATGTTGGATGTGGACCTCCTTCTATGTTACATAGGTAAGTTGTATCTATTACTGTTGCACTTGGAGCTGCTTGAACTGTTACGATGGATGCGACAGCTTGACTTGTACAAGTCCCATCTGTTGCTGTGATCCAAATAGAATCTGTTGTTCCAGCTTCTGTCATTGGATCATAACTTGCTCCACTTCCCAATAGATTGGTTAAGTCTGCATCTCCATAGAAATTGTATGCGAGTGCCTCATTTTGTGCGCCAATGGTTAAGTTATCATTAATCGCATTATAGGTATTTTCAACTGGACCATACCAACCATTATCACCTAATTGTAATGATAAACCATCAGGTGTTGAGTTACTTTCTGTAACACCAATCTCTGTACTAGTTAGTCCATTTGCTGGTCCCTCAGTTGCTGTAACTTCTCCTTCATAACTTATAAAGTCGATTACATTTCCATCTGCATCTACTAATGCAATAGCATCTGGTCCATTCTGCAAACCTATTATCTCAAAGTATAAAGCTCCATATCCGTTTCCGCTATTGGAAATAGTTCCTGATAACGCTATGTCATTATAGATTGTTCCACCATTTCCATTGTAAGCATAAACGATATATCCTGTAAGGTCAAATCCAGCCGTTCCTGTAATTTCAAAACCTTCAAGGGTATCAATACTTACATTGTCATAGTGTAATTCGCTAAAGAAGGCTTCTGGTGCAAATTGACCAATAAGTCCTGCTCCTGTTGGAGTTAATTCTGTGCTACCTTCACCACAAATCACTATTTCTTGTGAAGTTGGACCAACAAAGGCATCACAGACATCACCACAGTTGATTACTCGAATAGTAGTTTCATAAGAAACTGCTTCACAGGTACTTCCTTCAGATGGATTGACTGTATAGGTTAATTGATAATCACCGAAAAGTAAATCTTGTGAAGTGAAAGAAGTCAAAGTATCTCCTACTTCATTTGTCCAAGTTCCGTCAGTTGCACCATTCAAAACTAAGTTTATCAAATCAACGCTTGTTGGTTTATCTCCTCCTTCAAGATTACAAAGGCTATCAAGCATTATTACTTCTGCAAAAGGAGCTGTTTCTACTGTTACATTTACAGAAGTTGGTTCACTTTCACAAGTTCCTTGAACTGTTGTAATATAGATCGTTTCTGTTGTTCCTACAGCAGGTGCAGGATCATAAAATCCTACTTGGTAAGCTAAAGTATCACCTGCTCCTGGAGGATAGTTTGCAAAGAAATTATAGGTTGCTCCTGTGCTTGAAAATGGTGTACCATCTGATTGTGTACCAGGTGAGAAGAATGCTCCATTGGCAGTTGTTGCAGTTGAGTGTGCAACAAAGTTTCCAAATAAATCAGGATCTCTTACTAAAGATTGGTCTTGGTCTCCTTCATCTCCAAAGGCGACTTGTGTTAAAACGTTTCCTGCATTGTCAGATAAGATTACTTGATCACCACCTGTATTTAATCCAATAAATCCTGTCGAAGCGGTTTGTACAATTGCTCCTCCAAATAAACCTGTTGGATCACCTCCACCAAATATTACTATTGTACCGCCATCTGGTACGACAGTTCCATTGGGGAAAGTATGTCTTACAGTTACAGCATCACTCAATGTCCATCCGCTAATATCTACATCCATTCCTGTATTATTGATTATCTCAACAAATTCATCTTCTGAATTGAAACCATCATCGTCTCGCATTCCATCACCATTGGCATCACCTTCCATTCCAAAAGGAGGATCAGATAAGGTTTCGTTGATAATCCATTCTCCTGTGCTTCCTAAGATTAAAATGGTAGGATCACCTTCACAAGCAATAATGTCCTCAACTATTGGTGGAACGACATTTGAACAATCTACTACACAATCACAACTTGCTGGATTGATAACAATGCTTTGTGGTCCTTGTAAATCATAACAACCTGTTACAGTATTATTGATAAATGCATCTATCCCTTCACCTACTTCATAAGCAGGAACAACACTTGAAGAATCTGCATTTGAGAAATTAAGTGCATATACATTATAGGTCCCATCTGTGTAAATAGATAGATCAAAAGCTCCAGTTGTATTATTTTCTAAAATGGTTCCAAAACTGGAAGTCAAAATATATACTTGTGTGTTACTTGTCTCACTATATGTTCCTGGTTCTGACATTATGTTCAAGTTGGGATCATCTCCATTGCATAAACAGAATGTGATTGCACTGCAATCTTCTAATTCTATTGTAGAGATGACTAAACTGTCACAACCTGCACTATTGGTTAAGAACATTGTATCTATTCCTGCTAAGGTTTCATCACAAGTAAATGTTGTTGGTAGCATAGTTACATCACTTGATAATAAAGTGGTAGTGGTGATCACTAAGCTATCACAGCCTGCTGTATTTATCAATGTAGCAGTGTCTACTCCTACATTTAATGGATCACAAGTCGTCGCACTTAAAGTCGTCTCACTTCCATCCAGTAAAGTAGTAGTCGTAATTACCAAACTATCGCAACCTACTATATTCATCAACGTCACTGTATCTACTCCTACATTCAGTGGATCACAAGTTGTGGCACTTAAAGTCGTCTCACTTCCATCTACTAATGTAGTGGTGGTAATTACTAAACTATCGCAACCGGCTGTATTCATCAATGTTACTGTATCTACTCCTACATTTAGTGGATCACAAGTCGTCGCACTTAAAGTCGTCTCACTTCCGTCTACTAATGTAGTGGTAGTGATTACTAAACTATCACAGCCTGCTGTATTCATCAATGTAATGGTGTCTACTCCTACATTTAATGGATCACAAGTCGTCGCACTCAAATTCGTCTCACTTTCGTCTACTAATGTAGTGGTGGTGATGACTAAGCTATCACAACCTACTGTATTCATCAATGTTACCGTGTCTACTCCTACATTCAGTGGGTCACAAGTTGTGGCACTTAAATTCGTTTCACTACCTGGTAATAAAGTGGTGGTCGTAATAACAACACTATCACATAGTTGTCCTTGTAAAACTTCCACCATTTCACCAACTAAGTTAGAATCACAAGTTGTCGCAAAAACATTGATTGTATCGTTGGCTGCTAAAGTGGTAGTGGTAATTACTAAACTATCACAACCTACTGAATTTACTAATACAACTGTGTCGATTCCTACATTTGCAGGATTACAAGAAGTTTCAGATAAGTTGGTTTCGCTTTCATCTAACAAAGTAGTAGTGGTAATTACTAAACTATCACAACCTGCACTACTTGTTAAAACTACTGTATCGACTCCTACATTAGTCATTTCACAAGTCGTGGCACTTAAATTCGTCTCACTTGTAGGAATTAATGTAGTGGTGGTAATTACTAGACTATCACAGCCTGTACTACTAACTAAATTCATAGTATCTACTCCTGTATTCAATGGGTCACAGGTTATCGCACTTAAATTTGTCTCGCTATCTTGTCCACACTGATTGACAGTAGCATTGGCTGGACCTGTTAAGTCATAACAAGGACTTTGATTGTTACCTACTGATAGGTTCTCTAATAGATTATCTCCAACTTCTATGTTATCTGTTACTTGGTTAACATTTGCGTCATTGGTATCGTAATTCAAAGCATAAATCTCATAGATGCCTGTTGATACATTGGTAAAAGTACCGTCAAAACTTATCGCTATTATTACTCCTGATTCATCTACTAAGATGTAAACTTGTGTTTTGTTTTCATCAAAAGAACCTGGTTCTGATACTGCAATCAATGTTCCTACTGAACCATCGCAATTACAAACTTCTAAAACTGTTGGGCTTTCACAATCGTCTAATTCAACTGTACTGATTACTAAACTATCGCAGCCTACACTATTTGTTAAAACCATTGTATCTACTCCGACTTCATTTATATTACAAGTTACTGTTGTTGGTAAGGTTGTTATATCGCTTGGTATTAGGGTAGTAGTTGTAATGACTAAGCTATCGCAACCTGCTGTATTCATCAATGTTACTGTATCTACTCCTACGTTAGCCATATCGCAAGTCGTTGCACTTAAATTTGTCTCACTTCCTTCTACTAAAGTAGTGGTCGTAATTACTAAGCTATCGCAGCCTGCTGTATTCATCAATGTTACTGTATCTACTCCTACATTTGATGGATCACAAGTCGTCGCACTTAAATTTGTCTCACTTCCTTCTACTAAAGTAGTGGTCGTAATTACTAAGCTATCGCAGCCTGCTGTATTCATCAATGTTACTGTATCTACTCCTACATTTGATGGATCACAAGTCGTCGCACTTAAATTCGTTTCGCTACTTGGTAGTAAGGTAGTTGTGGTAATTACTACACTATCGCATAATTGTCCTTGCAAGATTTCCATTGTTTCTCCTACTAAATTAGGATCACAGGTTGTGGCAAAAACATTGGTTGTATCATTGGCAGCGAGGGTTGTGGTGGTGATTACTAAACTATCACAACCTACTGTGTTTACCAATGTAATAGTATCTACTCCTACATTGAATGGATTACAAGTTGTTTCACTTAAATTAGTCTCGCTTCCTTCTACCAATGTCGTAGTTGTAATTACTAAACTATCGCATCCTGCTGTATTCATCAATGCAACTGTGTCTGTTCCTACATTTAATGGATCACAAGTCGTCGCACTTAGACTCGTCTCATTTCCATCTACTAAAGTAGTGGTCGTAATTACTAAGCTATCGCAGCCTGCTGTGTTCATCAATATTACTGTGTCTACTCCTACATTAACCATATCACAAGTTGTGGCACTCAAATTTGTTTCGCTTCCTGCTAATAATGTTGTAGTCGTGATTACTAAACTGTCACAGCCTACACTATTAGTCAATGTAACTGTATCTACTCCTACATTAAGAGGGTCACAAGTTGTTGCGCTCAAATTCGTTTCGTCACTTGGTAATAAGGTCGTAGTTGTAATTACTAAACTATCGCATCCTGCTGTATTCATTAATGTCACTGTATCTACTCCTGCATTTAATGGATCACAAGTCGTCGCACTCAAATTCGTTTCGCTTCCTTCTATTAAAATTGTTGTTGTGATTATTAAACTATCACAACCTGCATTGCTTATTAGAGTAACTGTGTCAACCCCTACATTGAGAGGATCACAAGTTGAAGCTGTCAAATTTACTTCTGAATCTGTGTTACATTGGTTAACGCTTGCATCTGCTTCTATTAAATCGTAACAAGGGCTGGTAGAAGTACCTACATTAAAATTGGCTAAAAGATTGTCGCCTACTTCAATATTGTCTGTTACTTGTGTAACACTAGTATCAGTCGGGTCATAATTTAATGCGTAAATATTATAAGAGCCTGTTGGAACATTTAAGAAAACTCCTGTTGGATTGATTTCTATAATGATTCCTGTTGCATCTGTTAGGATATAGACTTGTGTTTTGCCTGTATTAAAAGTATTGGGTTCTGACATGGCGATGAGTGTGTCTGCACTTCCATCACAATTACAAACTTCTAATACTGCTGGCATACATTCTTGACCTACATTGACAATTTGGAAATATTCTTCGATGGTGTCGATGTCTCCGTCTGTGTTATCTGATGCTGGTGATTTGTTGCCGCAAGAATTGCCGAAACCGTCATCGTCGTCTCCTGCTCCTAAACCTTGATCTGTTTCACAGTTGGTACAACCATTGTCAAAAGCTCCGCTAACGGGGTCTGTATTGCCTGCACCTCCAACGCTTGTATCGCAATGATCTGCATCGAATGGTAAATCGCCTATTTCTTCGTAATCTGTTAAGTTACCAATGCCTGGTGCTGAATCGTGTGCATCGTATCCGTCTCCATCGTAAGTTGTGTAAACGGCAAAGTTCCAAATAGCTCCTGTTAATGGACTGGGTTGTCCGCCAAATAAACTCCAAGGAATCGCAACTTCTGTGATATTTCCGCTAAATCCTACTTCAAAACCTGTCGCACTTCCTGCACTATTGAAATTTATGTCGTCTCCTAATGTTGTTCCACCTGTTTGGAGTAAGGCAGCATAATCATTTGAAAATTCTACTCTTTCTACTGCGACAAAATAGTCGGGTGCCCATCCTGCAAAATCTACATTTTTAGCGAATGGTGCTTGAGTATTGTCTAAGGTTATGCCTGTTCCTGTATTGTTGTCTGTGTCAATGGCTACAAACAAATCCATTTGGTCAAATAGACTGGCTTGAAAAGCGCATGGACCTTCTATGGCTAAATAGAGATTATTGGCATCCCATGTTACATAGAAGTTTTGGATGTCAGTTGAACAGTCTCCGTGTCCAAAAGCATTATTGTTGGTTGAGTCGTAAACGTTGTTGTTGGATGACTCGCCTATGAAATCTGAATTGGTGGTGCTTCCTCCTGCAATGGGTGCTGCAAAGGGAGCCTCTGTAATGAGAGTGTAACTGCTTTCTGATAGTGTCCCATCCACCGTTATGGTATTGCTGGACAAATCAGCGCAACCTACTGCGCTTCCTTGTGACCACACATTGTGTACAATGAAAGCCAGCAGACAGCAGCTTATTATTGAAAATTTTAAAAGTATATTCTTCATTTCAATTATTTTCTAAGATTAAAAAATTATGTTTATTTTCTATAGAAGAATAAAAGTGTTGATATAAACTGAGTGCCTTTGATAGGCGTACAAACAGTGCCAAAATAGCCCTGATAGTAGTGGTATCGCTGTCGCAGCCAAGCCCACAAGTCAAAAAGACTTGCGGTAGAGCCAAACAGCGATAAGAACGGATAGCAGGACTTTACTGTGCGACGAGGCACCGAACAGTTCGCTCCTAATCATCCTTCAAGCTTATATCAATAGCCTTCTTCTACATCCTAGAAAATTATTTTTCCTCATTTGTATTATTGGTTGGTTTTGCTGAACCGCTTCCAAACCAAGGGAAGTTTCCTGCATCAGAATCACAGGCTTGTACGGCTCCTGCACAAATAGAAATATTGTCTAAACCAAACTCGTCACGAGAACCACTTCCTTCAAAATCATTGCTTGTCCATTGGAGATATAAACAACCGCCATCGGCTAAGTTAATACCACTTAGACCTGTTGATTGGCTAATGGTATTGAAGCTGTCGTCTCCTACCCCAAATCCTATTGTGTCTAAATCAGCAACTGTGTTGTAAGTTATGTTGTCAGTTGAATATGCAAAACCGTAAGAACTTGTACGATCTTCATTGTTGAAAACCAATAAATCATACGCAAGATTGATGTCAGTTATTACACCTCCTGAATTGTTACAAACTTTAAGTGTAATTGTTCCTGGTGTAAAATCGCTTCCTGTTGGTTGAATCCATAAGGCTGTTGCACCATTGCCAACATAAGCATAAATACCACCGCTTGTGACACCTCCACTTGTTGTGTCTTTTGCATAGTCTCCCATGTCTCCTGTATCTCCAAAGTTTAAGTCTCCATCTGATAAACCTGTGAAGGCCCAGTTTTGAGAGCATAATTGTCCTGGAAGTGGATTGGGTGAGAAACCAGATCCGTTGAAGCCATCGAATGTTACTAGGGTTGGGTTATCACAGTCGCTAATGAATAAGTCCTCGCAAGCTGGTTGTAATGGAGCGCATTCAACTGCATCAATGGTTCCTGTTGCATTGAATCCAGCACAAGCACCTCCTGCAACTGTTAGGTTGTATGTTTCTCCTTCTAATAGGGTAATGGTGATTGTTCCATCTGTTACACTTGCAGGATCGTCTCCTCCAATTGTTCCGCTTCCATTATTGGTAATTGTAACATCTGCATCTGTTCCAGTATATGGAATGCTAACGGTTACCATATCCACACCGTCTGTTTCTGCATTACAAGCAATGGTGGCTGCTCCTAAATCTACAATACCGCAAACTGGTTGTAATGTACCAACTGTTGTACAATCATCTGACTGAATTTGGATGTTGGCTACTGTCCAATTACTAGTTACTCCTGCACCTCCTGCTGCGATGTATTCAAAAGCAAAGTAAACGGTACCTGAAATGCTTGAAATGTCTTCTGTTATCGCAGCTTGGGTCATTGTATACGTATTAATCAAGTTCCAAGTCGCTGTTGTAACATCTCCACTATAATCGGCAGACCAGTATAAGTTGATGTCTGAACCATCGAATCCTTCTGTTGCATCAAATACTAAATCAATAATGCTTGCACTACCTAAATTGAATCCAGGAGAAACTAACCAGGCAACTGTTGAGTCAGTACAAGTAGAACCACAGAAACCATTCAAGCTATAACTACCTGCTGTACATACCCAATCGTCACCATCTACATTAGAATCAACTAATTGAGATGTCCATTCACAACCAGCCGTATAACACGTTGTTGCTCCACTCGGCATCATTCCAGAACAAGTACAATCACTTTGGACTACATCATTGATCGTGGCTGCATCTCCATCAT